>JAUWCR010000108.1 GCA_030609215.1 Actinomycetes bacterium
AAGATAGTGGATAAACGTATGGCGGGCGGACAGATAATTAATACGGAGTTTATTGAAAATTATCCTGGGTTTAAAGATAATATCTCAGGCTATGATTTTATTCAGAACTTAGTAGAGCATTGCAAGAAGTTTAATATAAATATTGATGAATATTTTGATATAAATTCTATTGAGTTAGTAAGTAATGCAAATAGTTTTGGAAAAAATCAAAATTCATTGAATTACAAAGAATTGAGACCATATAAGTTTAACTGTTATGGTGATGGTGCTGAAATATTATCCAGGGCTTTAATAGTAGCAACTGGTGCTTCTCCAAGTAAACTTAGTGTTGAGGGAGAAGATGAGTTGATAGGGAAGGGAATATCATTTTGTGCTACTTGTGATGGGGCTCTGTATAGAGATAGGGAAGTAGCAGTAGTAGGTGGAGGAGATATGGCTATTGAAGAAGCCATTTTTTTAACTAAATTTGCAAAGAAGGTATATATTATTCATAGGAGAGATGAGCTCAGGGCAGTAAAAATCCTACAGGATAGAGTATTTAAAAATAAAAAGATTGAAATTTTATGGGATTCGGTAATAGAAAAATTCTCAGGAAAAGAAAGACTTGAAGAAATTACCATAAAAAATAAGAAAAGGAATCAAAGCTATAATAAGAAAATAGATGGAGTTTTTGAGTTTGTTGGCATTAAACCAAACTCTGATTTTGTTAAGAGTATGGTTAAAATGGATAATAGAGGATTTATTATTACTGATTACAATATGGAGACCTCTACTTGCGGTCTGTTTGCTGTTGGGGACATAAGAAGCAAGCCTCTTAGGCAGGTTGTAACTGCAGTTGCTGATGGTGCAACAGCAGCAATGTCTGCGAATAAGTATTTAAATAATTTATTGTAGAGTGAAGTATTGTATGGGATATAATATTAACGGATACAGAAGAGTTGTAATTAAGTTTAAATAAGATGGAAAAGAATAAGAAAAATTTTAAAAGTGAGAAAATTGTAGATGTTCAAAGAAGGTTAAAGCTACTGGGTTATAGCCTCGGGAGTTATGATATAGATGGGATTCTTGGTGGAGAGACAAGTGATGCTATTAAAAGATTCCAGCAGGATAGAGGGCTGCTGGTTACAGGCTTGATGGATCAGGAAACCTGGCAGGGATTAGTTGATGCAGGCTATAAAGTTGGAGATAGATTACTTTATTTAAAATATCCTTCCTTTAGGGGAGATGATGTTAAGGCGATACAGTTCTGGTTAAAATCATTGGGGTTCTATCCCTATAATGAAAATGGAATATTCTGTGAAAAAACTCAGAAAGCACTGATAGAATTTCAAAGAAATTTGAATATCTCTGATGATGGTATGGCTGGCGAGGAGACTATAAGACACTTAAAAAGTTTAAGAAGGGTTATAGTATCTAAAGAGACCTCTAATTTTCCATTAATTAAAAATTTTGAAAAGAGTAATCAAGGAAAAGTTAAAATTATATTAGATTATGGAGAAGATATTGAAGACATTAAAAATGTTGAGAAATATTACAAGGAAAAGATTTATATCTGCCGCAGTATAGTTAATTTTTGCAGGGACATACTGGTTAAAAATGGGGTAGAGACTATTTTAACTGTTAAGGAGGATGAAAGTCAGAGTCTCTTTTTATTTGATAGAATAAATTATGCGAACAGCAGTGATGCGGATATTATACTAAGTATAGGCTTAAATTATTCTATAGACAAAGGTGCTAATGGAAGCAGCTGCTTTTATTTTAAGGGTTTTAAATCACACTCCATAGCAGGCAGGCGGATTGCAAATTTAATACAGGATAAACTTGTATACAAATTAGGTTTACTGGATTGTAGAGTTCATGGGGCAGGTTATGCAATATTGAAAGAAACGTCAATGACTTCTGTCCTTGTTGAACCAGCTTTTATTTCAAATAAGAAAGAAAGAGAGAATTTAAAAAATACTGAATATCAAAATAAAATCAGCACTGCTATTTCAGAAGCTGTTCTGGATTTTTTGAGGGAGTAGTTTTGTAGGCTTTGGCGTTAAATTAATAAATTAGTAAGTTATCAGTATTTTAATTTTATTATGATTATTATTTATGATAGCTTTTATCAAAAACATGATAGCGGGCCAACACACCCTGAAAATGCAGGAAGGCTGCCTGGCATTATAGGAGAATTGGAAAAGTGTGAGTTTGCCGAAAAGCTTAAATTTATTAAGCCTTATAGTGCTACTGCGGAACAGATACAATTAATCCATAGCAGTAAGTATGTGAGAGAGATAAAAAAATTATCTAGCAGCGGTGGATATCATTATTTAGATATGGATACTGTAGTATCTAAATATACTTATGAATGTGCACTGCTGGCGGCAGGGGGATGCTTCAAGGGACTCGATTTAATATTTGGCGGTAGTAAGAAAGAATCTAAAGTTTACAGTAAAAATTCATCTGAGTCTAGAAGTGAGGAAGTACTGAAATTTTTTGCGTTAGTTAGACCTCCCGGCCATCATGCTTTCAAATCAATGGGAAGCGGGTTCTGTATTTTTAATAATATTTCTCTTGCAGCCAGGTACGCAAAGGCTTGCTACGATATAAAAAAGATAATGATAATAGATTTTGATGCACATCATGGAAATGGAACTCAGGATTTTTTTTATAACGATGGTGATGTTTTTTATATTTCTTTTCATCAGTATCCCCACTATCCTGGAACGGGTTACTATAATGAGATTGGCAGCGGGAATGGCAAAGGTTTTAATTTAAACTTTCCTTTTGCTGCCGGAACTGGTGATGTTGATTATGCTGCAGCATTTATTGAAATAATAATTCCACTTGCAGAAAGATTTCAACCTGAACTGATACTCGTGAGTGCAGGGTATGACTCTCATTTGGATGATCCTCTATCGTCATTGGAACTTGTGGATGATTCTTATTTTAAAATTATGATCTTAATTTCATTTATAAGCAGGTTATTCTGTAAAAATAGATTAGGAATTATACTTGAAGGTGGTTACAACTATAGTGCTACAGCAAGGAGCGTAGTTAAGACTATTTCTGGCTGTATGATTGATAGTAAATTAGGAAAGGCCAGTAATATTTTTAAACTAAAAGAAGAGTTGGAGCTGAATAATATTTACGAACCTGGGTTAAAAAAAAGAAATACTGATGTTTTTAATAGTATTAAAAAAATATTTCAGATTTAGTATTTAGATGTTTGATTTTTTAGAAATGAAAAGGAAAATAGGCAGGCATATTATTAAGAATGCTCTTTTATTGACTATATTTATACTTGCGGTGATTGTGGTTTTTATATTTTCTGGTTGTAGAAATTATGATGGGGAGATTGATGTAGCATATTTTTTTAAAACTGAGCCTGAAAGAGCGGTTATTGATCTTATTCAATCACTCAGTAACAACGACCCGCAGTATATATATAGCAATCTAATTCTAAATAAGGATAAAAACAATATAAGCAAGGAAAAGTTTGAGGAGGAATTTTTAAATATATTGTCTGATGTGGAAAATATTGAAATCGAAAAGACTGTATATCTTGGTTATGAGAGTAATATGAGCAAGGTAGTGGCAGAGTTTAGTGTTGAATATAAGAATGGGGAAGTTATGTCATATAAAAAATATATTTATTTAATTGAGGAAAATAATAAGTGGAAAATAGTTTTTGAAAAAACTTTTATATAATATTTAAGTTTTATGTTTTCTTGTAATATAATGTATGTTAATTTTTTATAAATTATAAGTATTGTAAATAAAAAAGAGGGATTTTTAATGGGTAGAAAAGATAATAATGAAAGCAATGGAAGCAATGATGACGGTGCAAAAAATAAGCAAGGAAAAAAGGGAGACGGAGAGGAAAGAAAAACCTTTAAAAAATATAGGGATTTAAGTAAAAGTTTGGAGAAAAAGTGGTTTAAAAAGGAATCTAAAAAAAAGCTGGCAATTGAGGAATTAGAAGAAGAGATTGAATTGCTAGGAAAACAACTGGATGATTATAAAAAAATTGAAGACGATTATCTGGATAGAGTAAAAAGGCTGCAGGCTGATTATGATAATTATAGGAAACGAACCCTTAAAGAACAATTAGAGCATATAAAAAGTGCAAACAAGGAATTAATAGAAAAGTTACTTCCAGTGATTGATAGTTTTGAGCATGCTTTAGAAGTTGGCAAGGATTTAAAAAGTGCTGATGATGAATTTTGTAAAGGTGTGAATATGATATATGGTAAATTAATTGATGTTTTGAAAGGAGAAGGTATTGAAATCATAAATCCAAAGGGTGAGGAATTCAATCCTCATTTATGTGAAGCTGCTGTAACTGAAGCTAAAGATAATGTAAGTGAGGGGATTGTACTGGAAGTATTAAGAAAGGGTTACAAAATAGGTAATTTTTTAATAAGGCCCGCAGTAGTTAAAGTTTGTAAAAAATAATAGTTTTTAATTAAAGGAATAAAAAAAGCGGGAGGTTTAAGTATTGAATAAGAAAATGACAATAGGCTGCAGTATTGGTGCTGTTATAGTAATTATTATTATTGCAATAATACTGGTCAGTACTATATTTGGCGGCAGAAACAATATGGTAAAAAAGGAGATTTTAGTAGAAGAATCATTGGCACAAGTTCAAAATGTTTATCAGAGAAGACTTGATCTTGTACCTAATTTAGCAGAAAGTGCCACAGCTTATATGCAGTTAGAAAAGGATATATTGGAGTCAATAGCTGGTGCCAGGGCGTCTATTAAAAACGCTGAAACACCTGGTGACATAGAATCTGCGAACCAGGAAATAAATTCATTTATCAGGGATTTGAAAGTAGTAGTTGAAGATACGCCTGAACTTAAGGCTAGCGGAGTGGTAAAGGATTTAATGAGTCAGCTGGAAGGCACTGAAAATAGAATAGCAGTTGAAAGAAAAAGATTTAATGAGTCGGTTAGAGATTACAATACTTATATAAAATTATTCCCTAATTATATAATTGCTGGATGGTTTGGCTTTACAGAAAAAGATTTTTTTGAAGCGGAAGAAGGAGCAGAAATAGCTCCTGAGGTTGATTTAGAGCTGGATTGAGATTATATTTTTTATATATTCTAATATAATTTTAAGTTATATATTACATTTAAAGTATGGGTTTAAATAAAATTAAAAAATACTTACTGGTATTTGTTGTTGCATTATTTTGTATTGCATTATTTCCAGGAAATATTTATGCAGACTCCAGTGATATTGATTACCCTTCTTACTCAGGCTTTATAAATGATTTTGCAGGTGTATTAGGCTCAAGCTGGGAATCTAAGTTAGAAGAGATTGTAGCCAGGGTTGAACAGGAAACTACGTGCGAAATTGCTGTTGCAATAGTTAATAGCCTTGAGGGAATAACTATTGAAGAATATGCGGTTGAACTATT
>JAUWCR010000133.1 GCA_030609215.1 Actinomycetes bacterium
CCTTTATCCTATTAAGAGAGAAAAGATCCTATTAACCTGTTTTTTAATGATGTTTGATATTCCTATGAAAATTGATATTTATTTCATTTAAAATCTACTACTTTTACATCATCTTAATTTCATAATGCATTTTTATCAATAGATTTAACAAAGGATTTAAGTCTTTTTAATATTAAAAGAATGAAGTAACAGGATCTTCAAATATCCTGAGCAGTGAGTATGCCCTGTTCAGTACTGAAATTATTTGCAACAATATAAAATTCTTTAAGTCCTAAAAGATCAGCTGTTTTTTTTAGTCTTTTGTATTCTTTTAAATTTGCTGTTTCTTTTACCTCAAAACCTACAGAATTATTAATAAGAATAAAATCTATTTCTGGTCCTTTTCTTTTCTGATAATATTTTACCTCATCATACTTTTTTAAATTTAGAAAAACAGCATTTTCAAGAAGCGATCCCAGGCTGACTCTGGAGAAATGATTCAATATACCATTATCACAGATATATATTTTTTTTGTTCCACTCACTTCCCTGTCAATGTTTTTAGTAAAGGGAGGTATTAAATAAATGAAATAAGTACCCTTTAAAAACGAGATGTATGAGTATATGGTAGGTCTTGAAACACCCAACTCTGAGGAGATCTTATTGATTTCAAGCCTTGAACCAGCCCTTTTAAGCAGGAGAAATATTAGATCCCTGAATATGCTTATTTGCTTAAAATCAGCAAGAGTCCTTACATCGATTTCAAAGTAAGATTTAAATATATCTTCAATCCATTGTTTTTTTCTGTTTATCCTTTCCTCCAGTACCACCTGGGGGAAACCTCCATAAAGCAGGTATTCGTCATAGAATTTTTTATATTTTTCATATGATATATTATTTTTATTCTTTTCTTTTAGCTTGAAATCTTCATAGAAAGTCTTTGCCTGCTTCTTAAAAATTAAAAATTCCTCAAAATCCAGGGGAAAGATTTCATACACCACTTTTCTTCCAGCAAGGCTTTCCGGAAATAGATTTTTAAAATAAAAACTGCTGGAACCGGTTAAGAAAAACTTTACTTTAAAATGATCGTAAAAATACTTTATCACATTTACTATGTCTGGTTTTTGCTGGATCTCGTCCAGGAATATATAAGCTTTTTCTTTGGCAAAAATATTATATTCTTTTAGATTGGACCAGATGTTATCATAATTTTTTTCTTCAAAAACCATCTGGTGCATGGGATTTGTAAGATCTAAAAAGACTTTGTTGTCACTATCTATCTTTTTATATACCATATTAAGCAGTGTTGTCTTGCCAACCCGCCTCATTCCAGTTAAAACTACAATTTCAGGTTTATTTATCTGCTCTTTAAGTGGTTTAAATAATTTTCTTGGAAATAACATAGTATAAATTTACATAATTAATATAATTATGTCAATTACTAATTTACAAAATTGTATTTTTTATTTGTTATAGTATCTTTTTTTAATAGTATTAAAATAATCCTCTGCAATGTTTTAACTCCTGGAATTTAATTTATCATTGAGGTTAAGTCTTAAAGCCTTTAAGAAGTCAGCTGGGGGTTAAATTCCTTTATAAGACGAATACAATTATCATATGTTATAAATTTTTTATCAGCTTCCCGTTCAAGAAATGGAGAAACATCTGCAATTACTCTTTTCCAATTTATTTTTGAAATATGTCCTATCATAATTTTTTTCCAATTATTATTATTGATTTTTTCATGTCTCCATCCTGTCTGAGCCAGGGCATTATTCAGCATAATAAAATTTGGCAATGGCCAGGAAGGATTTGTCAGCATCCATATCAAATCAAAAAGATCCCTTCCCTTGGTATAATTTCTAGAAAGAATGGCGTGTATCTTACCGGCAAAAAGAGACGCTCTGTCGTAATGGAGCAGATTTAGCATAATATATTTTCTTATAACTGTAGTTGTGATTACTTCACCTTTTGGCGGATTTGTATCTATCTCCAGTTTAATAGATAGTACTTCATCCCTATGCTGTGAAAGGTCCAGATCGTAAAGAAGAGATTGAAATTTTATAAAAGCTCCTATAACGGTCTTTTTATTACTTTCTTTTATTTTTATTTGATAGCCCTCTCTTTCCAGGTCTATTGTTATTTTGTTTAATAATTTCTTAAAAACGATTCTCTTTGACGGTAAAACAGAAAAGTCAAGGTCTTCAGAATATCTTGGAAGATAAAACAAGAAACGAAGTGATGTTCCTCCAAGAAAAGCAATGTCTAAAAAGACCCCTTTATCCTGTAGAGATTGCAATATACGAGCCTGTAGATATTCACGGGTAACACTACGTTTAAGAAGTATATTTGGTTGTTCATTTATCAATTGTCTTAAATATTCTTTCATTTTTATTCCTTTATCAAATCTATAATCATTTTAGCTGCCCGGTTGATTTTAGAAGTACCAAATCTTTGTGCAAAGTCTTTTAAGACTTCTGGATTGATTTTCCCCATATTCTGCAGGCGCAACTCATCAATATAATCAATATTATCTGACTGAGGTGTAAGGTATAGAAGATCAAGCAGGCTTTTTTCAGGACAAGCTAAGAATACTTTTGTATCTGATGTTATTTCGGTTTCTTTATAACCCCAGAAGAGATCTTTTTTTATATGTCTGAACTGGAATCTTCCTATTTTTGTTGTTATCTCTTCTGCTCTGCCGGTTGTTACACTTGTAATAACAGGAACATACTCCGGGATCATTCCATAATACTCAAGTGCTGACTGGAGACTGATATAAGAAGCTTTTTTGATCTTATTTGCAATAATAAAAGGATGGGGCTGTATATCTTTATAGGGGAATGCAACTGCATAAATACCTCGCTTTAACCGGATAAGTTTGCCCCCTGACACCCATCTCGTCAGTTGCTTCCGAATATCATTAACTGATACATTTCCAGCTAATAATATAGACGATGAAAATATAGCTTCTCCATTAAGTATTTTTAGAAGTTCTTCAAATTTCATAGCAATAAATTACCATTATTGTCTATTAATTGCAATATTATTATAAATTATCTTTGAATCTAGGCAAGACTTACCTGAGAAAATATATGAAGTATTTTTTATGATAATACTTTATGAGCTTCTTTAAGCTTCTCTATTATTTTAATATTCTGAGGGCATTTTTCCTCGCACTCACCACATTCTATGCACTCATCTGCTTTACTACCACTATCGTATCTTCCAATAAGACTGTATTGCCATGAAGAATTTCCGCTAATGCCTGTTAAAGTGTAATAATTTGCAATCTTAAATATTTTTGGTATCGGGATATCATTTGGACATGGTATACAATATCCACAATCATTACATGGAATCATTTCCCCAACCTCTTTTTTGCCAGAAATTTCTTCTATTGTATTAATTTCTTCTTCTGTTAACTTAAAGGGCATATTTACAATTTTTATATTTTCTTCTAGCATTTTTAGATTACTCATTCCTGATAAAGCAACAGATACACTCTTATTTGAGAAAACAAATTTAAATGCAAGTTCTATGATATCTTTTTCAGCTTTTCTAATAATATTGCTGATACCAAGGTTTGGTATTCTACCACCGGCAAGAGGACCCATCACTGCTACTCCTACCCCCTTCTTTGCCGCATATTCCATTGCCTCTTTATTAGTTCTATGTAAAAAACTATACTGGCATAAAACTGTTTCAAAAGCTCCTGTATCTACAAGCTTTTTTAAAACCTCTGGCTCGTCATGAAAAGAAAAAGAAATATGTTTTATTAAGCCTTCATCTTTTGCTTTGAGTGCCTCATCTATTAATTTAAGCTTTAAAACTTTCTCATTGAAAAAGTAATTGGTTAGTGAATGGAAGTGGTAGAAATCTATAAAATCCAAATCTAACTTTTTTAAAGATTCTTCCAGGTAATATCTGAAATCACTTGTTTTCTTAATTCTCCATACAGGGCTTTTAGTTGAAACATATATTCTGCCTTTCCATTCTCCAAGGGCTCTACCCACAACTATCTCACCCTGCTCATGGCAGTATGGATAAGCAGTGTCAATATAGTTTATTCCATATTCAAAAGCTTTGTGTATGAGCTTAATAGCTTCTGCTTCATCAATATACCATTTTCCATTTCTCTCAACTTCTGGCAAACGCATGGCTCCAAATCCTAAAACTGAAACCTTTATTTTCGTATTCCCAAAATTTCTGTATTCCATCAGCCTTACCCTTATTAAACTTTTTGGTTAATTTTTTTTATTATAAGGTAATCTTAAAAATTATTTAAGTTTAATTAAAAAGTTCTAACTCTCTACAACTATTATTTAACTTGAATGTAAAGTTATTCGATTTTAAAGAATCTCTTTGACTTCTATCATTTCAACCAGATATAAACCTGCCCAGGGAATTACGATATCAAATTTTTCCTAATTAAATATGCTATAATTAAGTACGAAAAAATAAATGTATCAGTAATATTTATTATTAATTAACTAATAGAATAAAATGAAAATAATAAATAGAAAGAGTAATAAAATAAAAAGATATGGCACTATTTTTTTGATTCTATTTACAATAATAATACTTGTAGTATCAGCTATATGTCTAATAGGATGCAAAAAAGTTAAAACAACAAGAATAGATAATTTTTTATACATGATAACCATAGAATACCCTGAGAATTGGAAAGCAGTTGAAACAGATTATATCATTGAAGGAGAACCAACAAGA
>JAUWCR010000185.1 GCA_030609215.1 Actinomycetes bacterium
TGATAAATAGGAAAATATATTTGATTATATCACATAAACTTATTACTTAAATTCAAAGTAATACTTTTAAATAATTTTATTAATTCATTTAAAAAGTACTTTAAAATATTTTAAATGTAATACCTTTTACCTATTTCTTTAGTCCATAAATAATATAGATTAATAATAATATGGATTCAGTCTCAGAATTATATTAAAATAAAAAAATATGTATTAATATAATCTGTATCACTTAATTTTAATAACCATGAAAAAAATTGTAATTTTCTTAGTCACACTTACAATTCTTTTCTCTTTGCTACTTATCAGTTGCAAAAAAGAGACCAATGAAACAGCATTAGAGCTGGATGCATTAATATCAGAAATTGAAAAATTAGAAATTGAATCTTCTGTAAAAGATGAGGAAATAAAAGAATTTAACATACTAACTGACAATTTAAATCTTTTACTCTCAACAGTATATTACGGAGCCGCTGAACCTGTGGAAGGCGGGCGAGATAAAATTTTCACTGCTTTCAGTATATTTTATAAGGACAAATTTTATTTAATTACAGCAGGCCACTGTATAGAATATGATGGGATTAATTATACTAATTTTAAATTCAAACCTAATAGTTCCGAAATATGGATCTCTCCTGAACTTATATATTATGAAAATGATTATGAAAATAACCAGGACTTTGCAATTTTTCGTCACCGCTCTATTAGAAAAGGTCTGATTATAGACGATCTTAATAAAGAACCAAAATATGTTCTGGGAAATACCAATAGGAAAATTAATATTTTTAAAAGATTTGATACTGCTGATGAAGGTGAAAGCGGGAGTCCTATCCTTAACTCCAAATGTAAACTAGTAGGAATCGTGATTAAAAATAATAGTAATTATACACCCATAGAGATAGTCACCGAAGCAATAGATAAATTAAATAATAATTTTTAAGAATTATTACCTTCTTAAAAATCACTTACCCAATCGGTTCAATATCAAAAGGTACACCAATCTTTTTACCATTTTCTTTAATCTCCTCAACTACTTTAGTAAGCAGCGGCACACCATGTTTACGGTTATAATCAGCCTTTTCAAATTCCTTCTCCCCAGCTATATAAATATGTTCCTGGCCTGCTGCTTTAGGAGAATTCTTAAGTGTCTCTACCATATAGTCTATCTGCTTTCCAAAATCAACTACCGGCCTAAATGCATCAATCTTAATTGCCATAAAGAAATGCCCTACATTAGATTCTTTTGATTCATGGGGAAATCCAACATCGAGCAATGTGCCAGCGCCTGATAGTGCTCCACATAATATATCTACAAGCAGTGCTAGTCCATATCCTTTATATCCTCTCATAATATCACTACCGCCCAGGGGAAGAAGGGCACCAGGTCCTCCGCTTTTAACTTTTTTAGGATCATCTGTAATATTTCCCTCATCATCAATTCCCCATCCAAGAGGAAGTTTCTGTCCTTTCTTCTCATATACTTTTATTCTACCTATAGGTACCACACTTGTTGCCATATCAAGTACATAGGGATACTTTTTGTATGCTGGTGCAGCAAGGCAAATTGGATTTGTACCAAGTACAGCCGTCCTCCCATATGTAGGAGCAACCAGAGACTGAGAATTTGTAAGAGATATTCCTATCATATCATAATCCAGAGCCATTAATGCATAGTATGCTGCTATGCCATAATGGTTGGAGTGATTTACTGCAGCAATTGAAACATTAACTTTTTTAGCTTTTTCTATACATCCTTCCATAGCCATGTATGCTGCTACCTGTCCCAGACCATTTCCACCATCAAGCAGTATAGTGCTGTCAGTTTCTGATACTACCCTTATGGGTGTTTTAGGATTCATGTACTTATTTCTTAGCCTTGAGCCATAGTAGGTTGTAAGCCTGATTAGTCCATGGGAATCAATTCCCCTTATATCTGCTTCAACTAAAACATCTCCTACTATTTTTGCATCGGAGGCAGGTACTCCAAGTTTTGACATAAAGGCAATTGTATAGCTTATTAGGTCTTCTTTTCTAAATCTTATAATGTCTACCATAAGATTCTTTCTTTAATGCTGTACAAATCTATTTTTAGCAATATAAAATTTTTAGTTTCTATAAATAACTTAAGTTTTAAAAATTATATCTATTTTCATTTATTTTTCAACCTGACGAATCTTCCTGTCGGAACTACAGTTATTTTAATATCTCTTTCTTTAGATATCTGGCTATCCAAATACCCCTGGATATTATCTATTTTTTTAAAACCAATAGCCTCAGTTGTATCTTTGTCAAAATCTGAATACAGAAAGACATCTGTTTTAGATAAGATTTTAGATATTGCAACTGCTTTATGGCCACCCAGAACAAACTTCTCCCTAATTCTCTTACTCAGCAGTGGAAAGTTAGCAGCATCGGCCATCCAGTTTGCAAATGTCTCTTCACCAAAACCTTCAGGGCATTTTGCAATAAGTACTATCTTACCCTTATCTGCTACTGCCTCTCCTACATTTTCAAGTGCTTTATGCGACTGGTATAGATTTATATCTTTTGGATATCCTCCAGGTGATGTTATCACTATATCAGCAGTATCTTCTACTTCTTTTCTGTAGAGTAAATCATATATATTAATACCTTTTGCAAATGCTGCATTATTTTTTCCGGCCACCGCTGCAATTATATTTTTATTATCATCCAGTATCACATTGAATATGAAATCTATGCCTAGGAGCTTTCCTGCTTCTTCAATATCACACCTCACTGGATTGTCCCTGTAGATTCCAGCAGCTGCCTTACCGTCAAGCATCATAGAATGATTTGCGCTAATTGATCTGTGACTGCATATTCCTGGCATCACTGCCTTTGCTCCTCCACTGTATCCAGCAAAATAGTGATATTCTATATTTCCTGTTGCAATAAGAATATCAGTACCCAGTGCTTCTTCAAATACTTCAACTGGAGTTCCGTAAGAGGTCTTTCCAATTAATTTGCAGCTAGAAGGATCTGAGTCTGTAAGACTAGAATTGCTATATACATAATCTCCTGCAAGCTTTATTTTTTCTTCATCGGTATGCTGTCTGTGGATACCTATCCCAAATATTACCTTTATGTTAGAACTCTTTATACCGCCAGTCTTTAGCTC
>JAUWCR010000171.1 GCA_030609215.1 Actinomycetes bacterium
AATACGGTAAAAAAATGGTCGATGTGGAGTATGATCAAGACGGCAATGTAAAAAAGGAAACATTTTCCACCATATTGCAGGAGGATAAGGACCTTCTGAATCAAATCATAGCTGATAAAGAGATTCTGACCATGCATACAAAAGAGGCAACGCTGGAGGAGATCTTTATAAAAATCACTGGAAGGGGGCTTGCTTAATATGAAACTGCTGAGCAGCTTTAAAAAAGAACTCATTCTTGCTTCGAGAGGCTTTTACTTTTATGTCGAATTGATTTTTGCCCTGGTGATCCTGGCGGTTTTGTTATTTGCAATTCCGCAAAATTTTAGCAGTACTTCGACAGAATATCTTTATTTTAACCTGCCGCAAGAAGGAATAGAAATATTCACAAATCATATATTAGAAGATGATCTTGACGCGAAATCCGAAATGGTGGAGATAAAAGCCAGTGGTAAAACATTTAATGCAGAGCTTATTGTAACTGATGAAAGCGAGATCTATATTGTTGATAGCGAAGAAGCTGTCCGCATGCTTGCAGACACGCATAGGAATATAGGTGCGGTTATTGAACTAGATGATAATAATCAGCTGTACTATAAATACTATTTACAGGGGTATGAATCTACCCGCTTAAAAAACCTGATATCTATACTGAACAATGAAAGAACGGATGTCTTAATAGAACGCATAGAAAATCAGGATGTGCGTCTGCTATCAACAGGTTATGAACCTCTAACCGATAGGGAAAACACCATTCCGCCATTAATTGCATTTAGCGGGAGCCTTATGGGCATGTTCATTATGGCGTCTTATATATTCCTGGATAAAAAGGAAGGCGTTATAAAAGCTTATGCAGTAACCGCATCCTCTGTTTGGCGGTATTTAATGAGTAAGATTCTTGTAGTTTTACTTACATCTGTTGTTTCAGGATTTATCATAATCATGCCTGTTATGGGATTTAGGATAAACTATGGCTTATTGCTTCTATTACTGCTTACAACCGGATTTTTTGCATCTTCGCTGGGACTACTAATTGCAAGCTTTTATAATACTTTGACGAAAGCTTTTGGCGTCATTTATTTATTATTGATTATCATGATGGTTCCCAGCATAGCGTATTTTATACCTGGCTGGGATCCTTTTTGGATAAAAATAATACCCTCATATCCATTACTCCAGGGCTTTAAAGAGATTATTCTGCCAAACGGCGACATTGCATATCCACTGATAGTAAGTGCTGGATTCTTAGCGGTGGGAATAATACTGTTTGCTATCACAAATATTCGATTTAAGAAAACGCTAAGCGTGTAAGGGGGAACAATGATGATAAAAAAAATATGCATTATTTTTTTAAGAGATATAAGGGTAAACACACGGGAATTTATGACATTGTATATGATGATTATCCCCTTGATACTTGCTGTGGGAATTAATTTTCTCTCACCCGGTATTAATGATACCACCGTAAATTTAGCTTTGATAGAAAATGAAAACCCTGAACAAGCAGCTTACTTTGATGACTTTGCACATGTTGAACTGTTTAGCGATGAACAAAGAGTTGAAGATAGAGTTATGTCAAGGGATGATGTAATTGGAATACTGCCCAAAGATAATGGCTACTATATTATGACCCAGGGAAATGAGCCCAAATCAGTTCTCGAATATTCCAAACTTCTAAATGTGCTGTACGAATCAGATGTACAGCTGGAAGATGCCCGATCAGAAATAATTGAATTTGGCAGAACGGTTCCGCCTCTAAAAAAGATGCTGGTAAACATGTTGCTGCTTTTGATTTCCATGCTGGCAGGTATGATTATTGCTATGAATGTACTCGAAGAAAAGGTAGACAATACTGTAAGCGCAATAAATGTAACACCCACTTCACGCAGCGCCTTTATATTAGGCAAGAGCCTCACGGGCATGTTTATTGCTCTTTTTTCATCTATTGCATGTCTATTAATCACTGGCTTTTATAATGTCAATCTGGGCCAGGCGGCTTTAGTTGTCTTTTCATTGACGATATTGAGTTTGCTGATAGGGTTTATACAGGGAATAAACAGCGATGATGCTATGGAAGCGGCAGGCAGCGTTAAACTTATGTTTTTGCCGATGGCCGGGTCTATCGCAGGATATGAATTTGTTACAGGAAACTGGCAGATATTTTTCTACTGGTCGCCTTTTTACTGGGCGTATAGGGCAAATGACATGATACTGTCAAAAAGCGGCACATGGCCACAGTTGATACTTTATATCGGTATTATACTGGTCATATGCGGAGCGGTGTATGCTTTACTGGCACCCAGAATAAGAAAAGGACTTCAGTAGCAGTTTTAGTATATGTGAGCGTATAGAATATAAGGAGAGGAGGTTACTGTAAATGGGTTATATAATTGGAGGAATAGCATGTATATTATATGCAGCATTTGTTTATTATATTGCAATTAAAAGACCACCTGCAATAATTAGATTGGTCAAAAAGAAACTCAATAAAAACATGAGCGATAAAGCAGCGGCAATAGTTTGCTATGTCTTTGCAAGTATTGCACTTGCAGGAGGAATAGTCTTATTCATTGTTGGAGCCTGATGAATTAGAATAATTAAATGATAATAGGCGTTTTTATAACGCCTATTATCATTTAATCTCTATCAATTTAAATACTTCATCTAACCTTATAATCAATCTAACAATCTACAAAGTCACAGTCTATCTTTACATAACTGCTGCTTCATTAAAAAAATATTCGAAAGCCAATATGTTTTCTCATTCATAAATCCTGGTAAAAATTAACAAATCACGGGGAATATGATATATTTATAACTAAAATAGAAGGGAACTTAAAAAAGAATAATAGATATCTATTAGTTGTTATAAAACACAGGACCAATGAAATACACACAATACTTTCTTTATACACGACAAAGACCTGACAGGTCAAACATAAAAGATGAGTGGATTGAGAGTTCACTATTGAGAATCCAGTTCAAACTGAAATATAGTCTGATGGACGAATAAAAAAATGGGCAAAAATTGAGAATGAAGGAAAGTATTTACATGTTATATTGCTTGAAGATGGAGACACTGTTCACAATGCTTTCTTTGATAGAAGCTTTAAGGAGGATTAAGTTATGAAAATAAAGTATTTTAATGATACTGATACTGCTTTGTTAGAATTTACAGGAAACGTTATAAAAGAGACTCGAGAAATATCAGATAATGTATATATCGACATTGACGAAAAAGGCAATCTCGTTAGTATAACAATTGAACATGCAAAGACAACAGCGCATCTACCAGACATATCTTACCAACAAATAGGGGAAAAAATTACCATATAAAAGGCCAACTAAAAAATATCTTAAAGCTTATTGAATACTTATTATGCTCCGCAGCACTTCTTATATTTCTT
>JAUWCR010000131.1 GCA_030609215.1 Actinomycetes bacterium
GCTATCTCATTTTCATCCACCTTTTCTTTCTTAACCTCACCAACTCTTCTCTGCCTCTCCTCAACTTCCATTTTTTCTCTTATTAATTGCTTTTCTCTATCCCGATACTGAGCAGCTTTTTCAAAATCCTGACCATCTATCGCTTTTTCTTTTTCACTTACTATTTTTTCAATACTTCTGTCAATCTTTTTTAAATCAGGAGGCGTAGTTAATGTTCTTAAACGAACTCTTGAAGCAGCTTCATCAATCAAATCAATTGCCTTGTCAGGTAAATATCTGTCAGAAATATACCTGTGTGCTAGTTTTACTGCTGAAGTTACTGCCTTATCAGTAATATTAATCCCATGAAAAGATTCATATCTATCTCTAAGACCATTTAATATTTCAATGGTTTCATACTCTGAAGGTTCATCAACATAAATTGGTTGAAACCTTCTATCTAATGCTTTATCCTTCTCAACATACTTGTGGTAATCACTGATAGTCGTAGCACCAATAGTTTGAAGTTCACCTCGTGCTAACATAGGTTTCAATATGCTTGCAGCATCAATTGCACCTTCAGCAGCTCCTGCACCAATTAAAGTATGAACCTCATCAATAAAAATTATAACATTGCCATCTTCTTTAATCTCCGCTAGCACTTTCTTTAATCTTTCTTCAAAATCACCTCTATATCTGGAACCTGCTACAAGTGATCCTAAATCAAGAGTAAATATCTTTTTATCCTTAAGATTAGACGGAATTTCTTTGGATATTATACTCTGGGCCAGGCCTTCAACAATAGCAGTCTTACCAACTCCAGATTCACCTATTAAAATAGGATTATTTTTTGTTCTTCGCGATAGTATCTGCATAACCCTTGCAATTTCTTTTTTTCTTCCAATAACAGGATCTAGCTTTCCTTCCCTGGCTAAATTTGTTAAATCTTTCCCGTACTGATTGAGTATTTTTAAAACTCTTTTTTGTGGTCTATTGTAGCTAGAGCTTTCACTTTGCGAAACAAAAGGATACTTGCTTAAGATATCCTTAACTTTTCCCTTAGCAATTTCCAAACTAATACCCAAACTGTTAAGAACTCTTGCAGCGACTCCTTCACCTTCTCTTAGTAAACCTAAAAGGATATGCTCTGTGCCAATATAATTATGTCCCATTTGTAGAGCTTCTCTTAATGCCAATTCTAAAACTTTCTTTGCTCTAGGTGTAAATGGTATATGCTCGTAAGATTCAGACGAGCCTTTAGTTACAGCATCCATTACAGACGCTCTAATACTCTCAAGAGGTATATTTAAACTTGAAAGGACTTTAGAAGCAATTCCTTCCTTTTCATCTATAAGGCCTAATAATAAGTGTTCAGTTCCGATATAATTTTGTTTAAGGAATCTAGCTTCATCCTGTGCTCTTACTACTACTTTTCTAGCTCTCTCAGTAAATCTTTCAAACATTTCAATCAGGTCCTTCTAAAATCTTCTCTTTAATTAAATTTACACGAATTATTTCTACATCATTTTTACTAGTACTTTTACTCTTTCCCAAATTAGTAATTATATGAGAATCTCCAATTATATTAATTAATTCATAAAAGTCGAAATTTTTTATATCCTTAATAATATTAATATCATAACCAAGCTTAACCATCGATAAAAATTCTAATGCCTCTTCACAAGAGAGCAGCTTTGCATATTTTAACATGCCATATGATCTTAATATACTATCTTCAACATTAACATATTTCTTCTCTTTTATCTCCTCTTTTATACTATTTTCCTCTTCAATTATATTTAAACAAATTGCTGTCATTTCTTCAATAATTTCATTTTCGCTCTTGCCTAAAGAAATTTGATTAGAAATCTGAAATAGATTTCCAATAACTTCTGAATCTTCACCAAAATATCCTCTTATACTACAGCCTATTTTAATTATTTTTTCAATAAATTTCTCAATCTTAGAAGTAATTACCAAACACGGCAGATGTGCAATAATAGAAATTCTAAGCCCAGTTCCTAAATTGGTTGGACAAGCAGTTAAGTATCCTAAATCATTACTGTAAGCAAAATTTAAATTCCTTTCCAGCTTTTTCTCAATTTTCATTGCTTCATTGTAAGAGCCCATTATATCAAAATCGTTAGTAATACACTGAATTCTTAAATGATCTTCCTCGTTAATTAATATCGAAACAGATCTTTTAAAATTACAAGAATTAAAATCAATCAATACTCCTTTTCCATTCATCTTCTTACCCATTTCAGGACTAATTAAATGCTTCTCTACAAGCATGTTCCTTTGAATTTTTGGTAATCTATTGATAATAAAAAACTTGTAATTTTTAAGTTCTCTATTACTGCCAAAGGTTTCTTTTACAATATTTAATATTCTAATCTTTTCTTCTATATTATTTGTACTTTCGAACTTATAATTTGAAAGATTTCTGGCTATTCTTGCCCTTGTTGTTAAAATAATTCTATTATTATTTTCTTTTTTAATCTCTCTTTTTTTTACCAGATCTTTTCTTAATGGATGCTTTAAGTTAACCATTTTTTCCAACTGTCTTATTATTAACAAATAAATAACTTTTTTTGTAGTTTTTTTATATTATCCCTTAATTTAACTGCCTTTTCAAAATTTTCAATGATAATTTCTTCCTTTAATTTATATTCTAAATCCTTAATCTTTCTTTCAATTTTAATTTTATTACTAGAGTTAAATGGAATTTTTCCTTTATGTCCCAAACTCCCATGTATTGATTTTATTAAAGGGTATAAATTTTCCCTAAACTCTTCATAACACTTTGGACATCCAACCCTGCCTATCTTTTTTACTGTATTTAAATCTATCTTACAATAAGAACATTTTTTATTTCCTTTATCATCTATTAAATTGAATAGATTGCTTGATTCACTATCATTATATATTTTAATATCTATTTCAAAAATCTTTGAAAGTATTTTGGTTAAATCATTAATAAAATCTTCTTCAGATAAAAAATTAAAATTCTTAATGCATTCTTTGCATAAATTTATTTTCTCTACCTTATTATTTATAATTTTTATTAAATGAATATCTGCCTTATTTTTTTTACAAAAATCACAAACCATACTTATTCACCATCCAAATGTTTTATTCAGTACTATTTTTTTCATGTAAATTATATCATTTTTCACCTTAAATATTAACAAACATTAAAACTCTAAGAGTCGACCTGCGTCATGTTTCGATTAATCTATTTCAGGCTTCAATAAAGGAAATAGTATTACATCTTTAATAGACTTGCTATTAGTTAAGATCATAATTAATCTGTCAATACCAATTCCTTCTCCACCTGTTGGCGGCATTCCATATTCTAAAGCTTTTAGAAAATCTGTATCAATCTTACCTGTAATTCTTTCTTCTTCGTCCTTGCTGCTAACCTGATTCTTAAACCTCTTGAGCTGCTCTTTTGGATCAATCAATTCTGAGAATGCATTTGCTATTTCTTCTCCTCCTATGAATAGTTCAAATCTTTCTGTTAGGTTTTCATTCTCAGGATGACTTCTAGCTAATGGGGATATTTCTATGGGGTAATCTTTAACAAATGTTGGTTGTATTAGTTTTGACTGAACAATCTCTTCAAAAATTTCATTAATAATTTTTCCCTTACTAAAACTTTCATCCACTTCTATTTCAAGACTTCTAGCAATATTAATTAATTCATCTAATCCAGTATTAAAATCAATTTTTATCTCACCATATTTGTATATTGCATCAAGCATAGTTATTTTTTCCCAGTTACCATCAAAATTTATTATATTCTTTTTATATTCAATATTTAATTTTCCTGAGGACTTTGCAATCACAAATTTTAATAACTCTTCAGTTAATATCATTAAATCATTATAATCTGAGTAAGCCTGATAAAATTCTAACATTGTAAATTCTGGATTATGTTTATATGATATTCCTTCATTTCTAAAATTTCTGTTTAACTCAAAAACCTTTTCAAATCCACCAATTATTAATCTTTTCAAATATAATTCAGGTGCTATTCTTAAATACAGATCAATATTTAACGCATTATGATGGGTTGTAAAAGGTTTAGCAGCTGCCCCTCCTGGAATTAATTGAAGCATAGGTGTCTCAACCTCTAAAAATCCTTTCTCGGTTAGAAATTTCCTAATAGCATCTGTCACTTTTATTCTTGTAAGGAATACTTCTTTTACTTCAGGATTAACAATAAAGTCTAAATATCTTTGCCTGTATCGCAGCTCTTTATTTTTTAGGCCATGCCACTTTTCAGGTAATATGCGAATTGATTTACTCAGAAGCTTGAAATCGATTATGTTTATAGAAAGTTCTCCTTTATGAGTAACAAAAACATTCCCATTTACTCCTACCCAATCACCAATATCCAATTCCAGGAATTCATTGTATTTTTCTTCCCCAACACTTTTTAAATTAATATATAATTGGATTTTCCCTGAAAAATCTTTTATATCACAGAAAGCAGCTTTACCGTGAATTCTAAAAATCATTACTCTGCCTGCAATCTTAAAAGAATCCTCAGTCTTTTGGCCTGGTGACAGATTGGAATACTTTTTCTTAATATCTCCTATTAAAGTATCCCTATTAAATTTCCTACCATATAGCTGTTTTCCTTTTTTTATCAAATCTTTTATCTTCTCTAGATTTAATTTTAATGGTTCGCTTGATAACCCCTCTTGTTCCAATAAATAGTCTGATTCAGTATTACTAATACTGTAATT
>JAUWCR010000074.1 GCA_030609215.1 Actinomycetes bacterium
CTTTTATAGCATCCACAGCTCTTAAAACATTAATTTCAACATCACTAGTTTCACTCTTTTTAAAATTAGTCAGCACGAATTTAGAAGCACTTTTTCTGCCAGGAGGCCTGCCGATCCCAAACCTGAGCCTATCAAATTCTACTTCTCCCAAACTTCTAACTATAGATTCAAGACCATTATGTCCGCCTGTTCCGCCACCTAATTTTAATCTGATTTCTCCAAAATCAATATCCAAATCATCATGAATAATTAATATAGATTCTATATTTTTATCAAAATATTTGTAAACTGCCGATACAGCAATTCCGCTATTATTCATAAAAGTTAATGGCTTTAATAGCACTATCTTTTTTTCATCATAATAGGATTCTATTACTGAGGAGTTAAATTTATGATATTGAGTTTTTCTAATAAGAATTTCTGCAAATTTATCCAGTACAATAAAACCAATATTATGCCTCATAGATTCGTAATCTTTGCCAGGATTGCCAAGACCAACTATCAAGATCATAATCGATATTACTCTACTTTCACTTTTCAATCATTTATTTCTATTATATTTATTGCTTGCCTGCTGCTGCTTCTGCTATTATAATTACTGCCGCCCTGCCCCTTGCAATTTGCAATTATTTCTGTTTTTTCGATGGGTGCTGTTTCTGCTGCTGTTGTTGCTGTTGCTGCGCCTTTGGAGGTTCTTCTTTCTGTTCTTCCTTTTTTAGTTTTTCCCTGTCTTCTTCTTTACCCTTACCAATTACTTCAGGCTCTTCTTCGACAGCTTCCTCTTCAACCTCTTCAACCTCTTCTTCAACTACCAAATGAGTAGGATGTATAATTGATACTACAACTTCATTCGGGTCATTTAAAATTTTTACTTTATCTTCAACTTCTATTTCAGAAACTCTTACTATATCTCCCATTCTTAAATCTTTTATATCAAATTCTATTCTTTCAGGAATATCCACAGGCAAGCATGACACATGAAGTTCTCGGAGCCCATGCTGTATAACACCGCCATCCTCTTTCACTCCAAGTGATTCTTCCTCATTTACTATTGAGACTGGAACAGAAATTTCTACTTCCTTTTCCATCTCTATCCTAAAAAAATCCAGGTGTTGAAATTCCCGTGTTATTGGATTTCTCTGAATATCCTTAATTATTGTTGTTTCCTTTTTATTTTTCCCTGCACCATTTATATGAATATCAAATATAAGACTTGAAATGCTCTTATCCTTTAACATTTCTTTAAATTTCTTCCCATCTATTTTAATACTTACTGGATCACCACCTAATCCATACATAACAGCAGGAATAAAACCCTCGCTTCGCAATCTCCTGGATGCATTATTTCTCATTTCATTTTCATCTCTTTTATCAACTATTAACGCTAAATTTCCCATAAAATTACCACCTTATTATTTAATACTTTATTTAAACAAGATCTTCACCTTTAAATAACTCACTTACCGACTTGCAATGATAAACTTTTTTAATAGTTTTTGCAAGCAAGGCTGCTATAGAAACAACTTTTATTTTCCCTGGATTGTATTTACCATTTATCTGCAAAGTATCTGCTACCACTATTTCATCTGCAGCACTTTCTTCTAATATTTTAATAGCATCTCCAGAAAAAATAGCGTGGGTAGCACCAATATAAACTTTTGTTACCTTAAATTTTAAGAGTGTATCTACTGCTTCAATAATAGTGCCGCCAGTATCTATCATATCATCAAATATTATCGCCTCTTTTCCTTCAACTTCACCAACAATATGATCTATCTTTGCCATATTAGGAGCAGGCCTTCTCTTGTCAAGAATAGCCAGTGGAAAATGAAGTTGCCTTGCAAATATACTTGCCCTTCTCACACCACCAACATCAGGGCTTATCACAACTCCATTTTCTATTTTCTTTTTTTTAAAGTAATTAGCAATAATAGGTATCGCAGTAATATGATCAACCGGAACATCAAAAAAACCTTGTATGGGTGCAGAATGCAAATCAGCTACAATCATTCTATCCATACCTGCTACTGATAGTATGTCCGCAAATAACTTTGCCGTTATAGGTTCTCTCCCCTCTGATTTTTTATCCTGTCTTGCGTAACCATAATGAGGAATAACAGCATTAATCATTCTAGCAGAAGCCCTTTTTAAAGCATCTATCATTATTAAAAGTTCCATTATGTTATCATTAACAGGATTACTGCATGTTTGAACAATGAAAACATCGGCCCCTCTTACACTTTCATCAAACCTAACATAAATCTCTCCATTCTTAAACTTAGTTCTTCTCATCTTTCCCAGCTTTATACCCAGGTTTTTTGCAATCCTACCAGCAAGCTCTGGATTAGAAGATCCAGAGAAAAGCATCATCCTCTTATTGCTTGGATAATCTCTCATTTATTTTTGTCCTCCTATTTATTTTTACTTTCTTTTTTCTTTTTCCTATACTTAATTGCACCATCTTTGATATTTTTCTGTTTACCTCGAGCAATTGCTAAACAATTAGGCGCAACATCTTCTGTAATAACAGATCCTGCAGCTACTATAGCTCCTTTACCTATTCTTACAGGTGCTATAAGCATAGTATCTGAACCAATAAATACATTATCTTCAATTATTGTTTTAAATTTTTTAAAACCATCATAATTAACAGTCACTGTAGAGGTGCCTATATTTACACCAGAACCAATCTCGCAATCAGTTAGCTGGGAAAATGAACCTATAATACAATTTTTTCCAATCTTTGTTTTACCTTTAATGAAACAAAATGGTTCAATAACTGAATCTCTTCCTATTTTAACTTCAGCCCCAATGTAGCAAGAATCTGGATCTTTTATGGTAACACCATTTTCCATGAATTTAATATTAATTCTTTTTTGCATAAACTTTTCTGTTCTGTAAAGTTGTACCCTATCGTTTATTCCAATTGCTTCCCAGTTATTTTTAACTTTCAGGCATGATACTTTTAAACCCTTTTTAACCAATTTCTCTACAATGTCAGTAAGATAATATTCCCCTTGCTGGTTTTTAGTATTAATATTTATAATATTTTTAAATAAAGCTATTTTATCAAAACAATAAATAGAAGAATTGATCTCATTTATTTGTTTTTCTTCTTCAGTTGCATCTGTTTCCTCAACAATTTTTAAAACATTTCCAGATTTATCTTTTATTATCCTTCCGTAACCTTCTGGATTTGGAGAAACAGCAGTTAGGATAGAAGCTAAACTTTTACCTGCAGCTTTTTTATCTACTAATTTTTTTAAAGTATCTGAAGTAATCAATGGGCTGTCACCAGGTATTATTAAAATATTATTTCCCAAACGGCTATAAAATTTTTTTACCATACTTACTGCATGCGCAGTACCCAATTGTTTTTGCTGGTATACAGTTTCAACTTCAGGGAATTTATCCTCTATATATTCCTTAATACCTTTTGCTTGATAACCAACTATTAAAAAAATGTTTTTTGGATTTATTTTCTTCACTGAAGATAAAACATAATACAGTATTGGTTGATAACAGATATGATGAAGCACCTTGGCCGTCTCTGTCTTCATTCTTTTGCCTTTTCCAGCAGCCAATATAATAACACTTAGCTTTTGACAATAACACATTTAAATAATAATCATACTAGTTAAAATTTAATAAAAGATTTACACATACACTATTCCACAAACTCTCCGCCTGTAATTTCTTTAGATAGGATATTAAAACCAGATCCAAAATATACATCAATATATATCAGATTATTACATTTTTCCCCAAGTATCTCTTTCCTTAAAAAATATTCTGCACCAGACTGTCCTTCTCCTTCATACAACCTTGAGATATCGCTGGTCTTGCTTGCTTTGACTTCAATTTCCTCTCCGCACCTTCCGCATTTTACTTTAAAATTAATAAACTTAGAACTGCTATCTCCAACTGGCCCAGTAAAAAAATTTTTAAAACTTTTCAAAAAACCTGCCATTGTAATTCCCTTCTCTATTCATGCATATTTTTCACAGATTTCTTCATTTTATACCATATGGATTATCATGAGGTCCTATATCAACAAACTTAATGGTATCGTCCGGACATTTGTTACAATCACTGCAAATGACTATTTCGTCATCACCTTTTTTTCGGCATACCTTACAATATAAATAAATAATAATAAAATTTCTTCTAACGGAACAGCTATAGTACCCTCTGAAGTTACCTTTAAGTGGTTCTCCTAAAGCGATAGGTTCTTCTATAATCATATCCACTTTCTTTTTAACTGCCTTCTTTATTGAGCTGAACTTTTTTAGGGACTTCTTGAAGGTATCACTGAAAAGTATATTCATTAAAAGACTTCTTTATAACTTAACCATTTAACTTTACCTGATCTAATTCTTGAAATAGTTTCTAAAAGACTTTCTTTAAAATCTGGATCAGATATAATTGCTTCAGTAGGATCACCATCTTTTGTACGTTTTAATCCCAAAACAAATTGGGTAAATATTTCAGAGACAGATGTTCTCTGTTCTTCTGCATAAATCTTGGCATATTCTATTAAATCTTTATCTAATGTTATATTTATTTTACTTTTACCCATCGTGATCATCCTCTATTTTATATTTATAATATACGCCTTTTATACACCTATGTCAACATCTTCAATGATTTACCTCAACTTTTACTATCTCTGCACCATAAATATACCAGTAGTGCAAACATACCGGTAAGTGAAAGAATATCTTCTATTAAAACCCATTCATCCGGTGCATGAAGGTTATCGCCGCGGGGACCAATCAGTATAGAAGGCATCCCGCCAACTTCTCCATAAATTCCAAGGTCACATGAAAAAGGGGCACCTCCTACTACAGGAGATTTTCCAATGTATTGTGTAAAAGAATCAATAACAGTCTGTACGGCAGGATCTGAAATATCTGTTTCCCATGGTTTTACATAATGAAAAGTAGGCATAATCTCCATTTTAAACGGTTTAAGTTTTGGATCAGAATTAGAACACTTTTCCCAAAACGACCTGAACTTCCTATAAAAAATATCCTCTGTCATGCCCGGATAGCACCAAACAATCCATGATATTTTTATACTTTTAGGTGTTCCCATCTGTGAAATTTTTCCAGAATCATCAGTATTGATAGACCAGAGTACAATCTTAAGCTCTTTCCCGCTTTCATCGAAAAGCGGATGAGTGTTGGAAGAGCGCCATTCTTTCTCCCACCTCTGAAATAACTCAATAACTCGTGAAGCTCCATCAACTGGATTCGGAATAGTTGAACCCATGAATGGCATACCTGCTTTACCCTTTAAAATTAAATCTCCAACAAATGCACCAAAACATGCTGGGCAAACCTGCATTCTTGAAGGTTCAGGAATAATTGCAAGATCTGCATTATAACCCTTAAGACGGGAGGCAAGGGTCCCATTTCCTCCTGCATACTCCTCATCTACAATACTTTCAAAAATAATATCACCAGATGGATTAAAACCAATGTCTTTTAAAATTTTAAGAGCCCAGAATAAAGCTGTAATGCCTCCCTTCATGTCAACTGAACCTCTTCCATACAGGCGATCGTCCTTTATAACTGGCTCATACGGGGAACAAATCTTCCAATTTTTTGGTATAGATGGCGCAACATCGATATGCCCACTGAATAAAATTGATTTACCCTCTCCAGATCCTTTCCATTTTGATACCAGATTTTTCCGCTCCTTCGGATATTTCCTACCAGGCAGCCAGGATGAGTGGTCTTTAATTCCCGAAACATCTTCAGGAGTAAACATGTCAGTATCCCACCCCATATCCTTACACTCTTTCTCGATAAATTTCTGTGCTTCACATTCATACCCGTCTGGATAACGATTCTCACTTGGAAATCTAATGAGTTTTTTTGTCCATTCAATTATCTCCTTAGAATGTTTTAAGACAGCTTCCTGTATTAACTGAGAATTAACATCTGTCATAATATAATCACCTCACGCCTATAACTAGTTAATTCTCTTACACCACTCTTTGTAACAATTATTCCATCTTCATACCTTAACCCATTTTCTCCATCAGATAACCATATATCAACATTAAATACCATATTGGGTTGTATGGTGAAATCTGCTTCTTTTGCAATCCATAATCCCTCAACTTCCGAACTTCCTGTTCCATGAGCCGGCCCATATAGAGTAAAGTTTTCAAATCCATAACGGGCAAGAATCTCATAGTAACCATCAAAGATTTGGGAAGCACGTTTTCCAGGAATAATTTCCTTAAGTGCATAATTCATAGCTTCAAGTGCAGCATCCATTAACCGAGTGACAGATTTTGCTGCTTTACCTACCACAAATGGCCGGCACATATTCCCACAATACCCCATATACTTTGCACCAAATGTAAATTGAACAAGTTCATTCTTTTCGATTGGTCTATCAGTTGATCTGCACAGACTTAATTTTGTATTTGGACCCGAGCAGACCCATGCAGGATACGGCATGCCTTCTGCTCCCATCAACGCCATTTTTGAGCGTGCAATTGCCTCCAACTCCCATTCTCTTTTCCCTGGCTTGACTGCCTGAAATGCAGCTTTCATTGCTTCTTCTGTTATACGATAAGCTTCAATAATATAAGGTATTTCCTCATCAGATTTGATTGCCTGAACCCTTAAAAGTATCTCATCAGCAGG
>JAUWCR010000153.1 GCA_030609215.1 Actinomycetes bacterium
GTTATTATATCTTAATTATTATTAAAAGTCTATATTAATTGTTATATATTTTAACATAAATATGTTTATAAATAAAGTTTTTAGTAAAATTTTTAATATTTCTTATTAAATTATAGGAAAATATGAAAAAGTGAGAGTCAAATATATTAATTCTTGTGATATTGATTAGCAAAAATTGTTGTATTATACTTAAAAATGTAATAATTCTAAAATGTATGAGTTTAAAAAATAAATGAAATTTAAATAATTAAGATCTTTAAAGATATTAATAAAAACCATTTTTATTAAGAAAGTAGTGAATCCCATATGAATTATGATTTGCTTACTTTCATAGGGAAAAATTTTAAATCAGAAAATAGGTTCATTTGTTTTAAAGATAAATACCGCCTATTGTCATGGAGCTACAATAAAATCTATCTGTATGCAGAGAAGTTTTCTATCCTGCTAAAGAGCCTATCAATAAATAAGGGTGACAAGGTAATATTAAAATTACCTAATAGGCCTGAATGGGTTGTAATATATTTAGGTTGTCTTATGAGAGGAGTAGTTGCAGTTCCTTTGGATATGAAAACAAATTCGGATTTTGACCTTAAAGTTTTAGAGAAAATTCAGCCTAAATTATTGGTAGGAAGTATAAATGTAAAAGCAAATTTTAAAAAAATAAAACAAATCGATATTAATGATCTTGAGCAAATTCTATCTCCGATTTCAACTGGTAGTAATTTATCATACTCTGTTTCTTCTAAAGATTTGGCAGAGATTGTATTTACTTCAGGCACAGTATCTGAGCCAAAAGGGGTTGTGATAACCCATGGGAACATAGAATCAAATTTAAAGGCAGTTGCTCCGATTATGGATAGATGGAGATCTTATTTCAGGTTGATGGTTAACCCTAGGATTTTATCATTGGTTCCTTTAAGCCATATGTATGGGCAGCTGGTTGGGGTATTTATTCCTGTTATGATTGGAGGCTCAGTTGTATTTTTAGATAGCTTAAGCCCTCAAAAAATTATAAAGACTATAAAAGAAGAAAGAATCTGGATTTTAGCTTTGCTGCCAAAATTTCTTGATATATTACGAGATTATATTCTAAGTAAATATTATCCTGATGACGAAAGGTTTAAGAAAAAATTCAATATAATTAGAAAACGGCGCTGGCCATTTAGGTTGGTAGCATTTTTAGGTCTGCATTTAAAGGTAGGGTTAAGGCTTGTGGCTATTATGGTAGGCGGAGCTCAACTGGATAGTTATTCTGATGAATTCTGGAGGTGTATTGCATATAGCATCTTTCAAGGATATGGGCTGACTGAGACATCACCTCTTGTAACTCTTGCAGATCCTGCCGAAGGCGTTGCTGGCTCAATTGGTAAAGTTCTAAATGGTCAGAAAATTCGTCTTGTTAATAATGAAATTTATGTAAAAGGTCAAAATGTAAGCAAGGGCTATTATAAAAATTCTTTGGAAACTAAAAAAGTATTTTCAGATGGTTGGTTTAAAACCGGGGATTTAGTTGAAATTGACTCAGGAGGAAATTTATTTTTTAAGGGCAGGAAAGATGATGTTATGGTTAAATCTGACGGTATAAATGTTTATCCTAAGGACATAGAGTCTGTTATAAAATCAATAGATTATATAAAAGATTGTGCCGTGGTTAGTTTAAAGTATGATGGTTCTGAGATAATTTACGCAGTATTATTGCTTTCTGAAAAGACTAAATTCAAACCAGAGGAAATTATAAAAAAAGCAAATAAATTATTAAATGTACATCAGCATGTTGATGATTATTGTGTCTGGCCATTAGAGGATTTTCCCCGGACATACACAATGAAGATAAGGAAAAAAGAAGTTATAAAAAAATTGATAGCTGATAGGCTAAAAGTGAAAAGTAAAAAGACCCCAATTAAAAGCGGTTCTTTTAAAGTATATAGAATATTAAATTCCTTTAAAAAAGTTAAAAAAAGGGATATAAGACTACAGGCACAGCTTGAGAGCGATTTAGGCCTGGATTCACTTGATATTATTCAACTGACTTGTGCTATAGAAGATAAGTATAATATTGAGATTGATGATTCTTTTATAACCCGGGAGACTTCAGTTAAAGATATTGAAAATTTAATTGATTCACCTCCAAAAGTTTTGCATAAAATACCCTTTTACAGTTTTCCTTATTGGAAAATCGTCAATTTCATTAGGACTTTATTTCAGTATTTTCTTTATCCTTTTATATCAATACTATACAGGTGCAGAGTGTATGGTAGGGAAAATTTAAAAGAAATAAAAGGTCCTGTTGTTTTTGCAGCCAACCATAGCAGTAACCTGGATACTTTTGTTGTTCTTTATTCTTTGCCGCTAAAAATCAGGAAACGTGTAACTGCAGTAATGTCAATAGAGCATCATTTTAATAATTTTTTCTATCATAGGGGACAATGGTGGAGACGTTTTATAGAGGCTATAGGATTTTATCTTTTGGTTAATCTTGCCATTAGTGTTTGTCCACTATCCAGAACGCATGGTTTTCGTCAGATTATGGAAAATATTGGAAAGTTAATAGATAAGAACTGGTCTATTTTGATGTTTCCTGAAGGAGGGGTTACAACTGATGGTAAGGTAAGAAGGTTTGAATCAGGTGTGGGAATAATTGCGGCTGATATGAAAATACCGGTGATACCAGTTCGAATAAGAGGATTGTATGATATACTTCATAATGGTATTTTACCTATCAAACACAGGCCAAGATGGCCGCTGGTTACAGTTGAGTTTGGCAAGCCAGTTTTATATAAAAAAGAGAGTTATAAAGATGTAACTGGAAAGATAGAGAAAGCAGTCTGTGCACTTGACAATATCCCATAATAGATTAACATGTAAAGTAAAATTTTAAATTAATAAAAGAGATTAACATGGATATTAAAAAAAGAACTCACATTGTAGTACCTAGAGAATTAGTAGATGAGATAGATAAGCTTTCCGGGAAAAGAAAACGTAGTTGGTTTATAACTCAAACTCTAAAAAGAGAAATACGACGCTTGAATTTCATTGATGCAGTAAAGGAAACAGCTGGAGCTTGGAAGGATGAAGACCATCCTGAACTTAGAAAAGGAGTAAGTAGTTGGGTAAAAAACTTAAGAGAAGAAGATGAAAAGAGACTAAAGGAAATAATATAATGACCGGGTATTTGTTAGATACTACAACAATAATAGATCATCTTAGAGGTAATAAAGAAGTAAATTCCTTTTTGGAAGAAATTGGCAAACATGGTGACATTGTTGGTTGCTGCTGTATTAATGTTGCTGAAACTTATACTGGAATGAAGGAAAAAGAAAAGGAAAAAACAAATAGATTCATTGAAAGTCTTTATTATTTTGAGGTAACTAAAAAGATTGCTAAATTAGCAGGTAGACTAAGACAGGAGTATGTTGAAAAAGGTAAGACACTGGCTACCACAGACGTAATTATTGCAGCCTCAGCTATAACTTATGGGTTAATATTGATCACAAAAAATATTAAACACTATCCTTTCCCAGAGTTAGAGATCAAGGAAATTTAACTCCACACATAAACCTGTATAGTAAGGAGAGATTGATATTTCCTAGGAATATCTTTATATTTTGATTTTATATATAGAAAAAAAAATGTATAATATTAAATAATTTTTTATCAGTTGAATTGAAAAAAGTATTTTTAAGATCAGAGAGTAAATTTATACAATAATAATAAATTTGGTAAAGAAATCAAAGGAGAAAGTAAATGAAAGGTAAGATAGTTGGTAAAATGAAATATTTAGCGATATTTGTTTTAATTATTGTCCTAGTTGCAATTCTTTCCCCGTCTTATATAAGTGCAGGGACAGCAGATCAGGTTCAGACATTCGTTACTCGCTTTTATGTGCATTGTCTTGGGAGACAGCCTGATCAAACTGGACTGAATCAGTGGGTAACCTCTTTGTTGGATGGAAGT
>JAUWCR010000060.1 GCA_030609215.1 Actinomycetes bacterium
AAATTTTATTACTCAATCATTACATATTTTTATGCCAGACAATATTTCTAACATTAAAACTAACACAGATATAAATAAAACACGGGAGCATAATTTTCCTATCATCGCAAGAATAGCAATATACGATAATATGCGCAGCATACCGCAGACTATAGATCTAAGGTCAGACACTGTAGGTGACTTTATAAACAACACATCACAACAAATTTATAATCTTTCGCATAAGGCAGGAGGGGTAATCCCATTCACCATTATAAGGGAGGTTGTCGAAAACCTTATTCATGCAGATTTTAGTGAAGTTACTATTACTATTATAGATAATGGAAACAATATTATTATATCTGACCAGGGCCCTGGAATAGAAAACAAGGATAAAGCTTTTTTACCAGGATATACTTCCGCTACAACAAGCATGAAAAAATATATTAGAGGGGTTGGCTCAGGTCTTCCTATTGTCAAAGAAACTATCGTTTTCTCAGGAGGATCTGTTGATATTTCAGACAATATTAGAAAAGGTACAGTCGTTTCATTAAAAATAGAGGTTCCGCAAGGAAAAAATACAGATCTTGTAAATAAAGATAGTTCTACTCCAACAACAATAAGCATCAGCCAAGTTGATAATATTCTTGCCGAAGACTTTGAAAATTTAAAACTGTCTTTAAGACAAAATAAAATACTATTCCTGGTCCTTGAATTAGAAGAAATAGGGCCGTCCAAGATAGCAAAAGAGTTGGGCTTCAGCCTTTCCACTTCATATAGAGAGTTAATATTCTTAGAAAAGAAAAAACTCTTAACCTTAACCAACACTGGAAAAAGAAAATTATCACCAAAAGGAAAAAAATACCTTGAATATTATTCCAATAATTTCTAAGATTAACATATAATGGCAGAATTAAATGAAATCTGGGAAAAAACATTAGAAGACATCAGAATAAGTATTAATACTCCAACTTATAAAACTTGGTTTGTTCCAATAAAGCCTGTTTCCCTTGAAAACAACTGTTTAAACATTTCGGTCAGCAGTTCTTTTGCAAAGGAGTGGCTGGGGTCAAGATACTTAAAAATAATTACCAATTCCGCTCAGAAAATAGTTAATCCATCCTGTAAAATTAAAATATCTATAGATGAAAGCATTTCCAGTAAGGTTTTAGAGAATAGCAACCCTGCTAGTCTGCCAGCAGATTTAAAATCCACTAAAAGTGCACGACCTCTTGAATTTAACTTAAAATATACTTTTGATAACTTTGTTATTGGAAGCGGAAACAGATTCTCGCACGCAGCAGCACTTGCTGTCAGCGAAAACCCTGGAAATGTCTATAACCCTCTATTTATATACGGTGGAGTGGGATTGGGGAAGACCCATCTTTTACATGCTATTGGTCAATATGTATGGGTAATTCATCCTAATTTATCTGTAAAATATGTATCAGCAGAAAAGTTTCTAAATGACTTCATAGATGCGCTACGCTTTAAAAATGTCCAGTCTTTTAAGAAAAGTTATAGAAATATTGATGTTCTTCTAGTTGATGATATACAATTTTTAGAAGAAAAGGAAGCAAGCCAAGAAGAGTTCTTTCATACTTTTAATGCTCTCCATAACATTAATAAGCAAATCGTGCTTTCCAGCGATAGGCCTCCTAAAGGTATTGCAACAATTGAAGACAGGTTGAGGTCGCGGTTTGAATGGGGTCTAGTAACAGATATACAGCCACCGGATTTAGAAACAAGAATTGCAATACTTAAAAAATACTGTGAAAGAGAAAAACTTTCTGTTTCTGATGACATACTTAGTTATGTGGCTGAGAAAATAACTTCAAATATAAGAGAACTCGAGGGTGCTCTTACAAGAGTCGTGGCTTTCTCTTCACTAACATCGTCAAAACCAGATCTGTCCCTGGTAAAAAGTGTTCTAAAGGATATTCTGCCTGAAGACAAAGACAATAAAATAAGCACACAAAAAATTATTAAAGAGGTTTCTAAATACTTTTCTATTCCAATACATACTATTATAAGTGAAAAAAGAAGCCATTTAATATCTCATGCCAGACATATTGGCATGTTCCTGTCCCGAGAGCTTACAAGCAGTTCTTTGCCCAAGATTGGTAAATCATTTGGGAACAGAGATCACGCAACAGTAATTTACGCAATATCAAAAATATCTAACCTTATTTCAAAAGACAGCGAAGTATACAAACAAATTCAGGAAATCACTAGCAAAGTAAAGTCTTCTTCCTAACCATTGCTTTTTTTACTGCTTTGACAACCGTATTTTATCCTAACAATAACACAGTTTATGCTCTGTTTAAAAAACTGTTAATTACTTGGTACAATTATCCACATTTTCTCTGTTAACTTGTTTACAGTTTATCTTTTTTAAACTATTGTTAATAAGCGCTGAATATTACACAGCTACTAACTGTTTTTTCAACACTGTTTTTTCTGTAAAATATAGTCTTACAGCTGTTTTTTTTATTTTATTAACATTTTAAACAAACACTATAATTGATATTATGTATTTAAATTATATAATTAATATAATAGAATAATTGTTAATAATTATTTATATTGTTGAAAGGAATAGATATGAAGATTGAAACAACAAGAGATACGTTACTAAATAAAATTTTACTTGTAAATAGAACCATCACGCCTAAAATCACAACCTACGTATTGAGTGGAATAATGTTAGAAGCAGACAATAATCTAAACATACACAGCACTGATTTAGAAACCAGCATTAAAACATTTGTAAAAGCAAAGGTATTGGAAAAAGGAAAAGTGATCGTGCCTTCTAAAATATTAGTTAGCGTACTAAAAAGTTTCCCAGAAGCAAAAATTAAACTGGAGCATTTGAGTGCCACAAATGAATTAACAATAACATGCCAGAAGGCAAAATTTACATTAAACACTCTCTCACTTGAAGAGTATCCACAGTTTCCAACAATAAAAAAACAGAACTTTTTTAAGATAGATTTAAAAGATTTTAGATATCTTATATCAAAAGTGCAAAAGGCAAGCTCTACCGACGAGAGTAGAATTATTTTAACAGGAGTGCTAATCGAGGTTAATAAAGGTAATATGAAGATGGTTGCAACAGACAGCTATAGACTTTCTATTGTTGAAAAAGAGATAAAATTTAAAGGAAAGCCTTTAAAAGTGGTTATTCCGGCAAGAGTGCTGGACAGTATATTAAAGAGCGACTATTTAGAAGGGGAGATAGATATAAATATAGAGGAGAACCAGGTTAGTTTTGAATTAAATAGGGAGAAAGAACTAAAAACCACTATAGTAACCCGGTTGTTGTCTGGAAAGTTTCCTGATTACGAGAAGCTTATCCCTTCTGATTTTAAACATAGTATAATAGTTAACAGAGAAAAAATAATGGAAGTAATTAGGAGGGTTTCTTCTATAGAACAGGATAATATCCCGATAAAACTAGACATAGGAGAAGGAAAAATCAGTGTTTCAATGAATATAAGAGAGGTGGGAAGCGCGAGTGAAGATTTCAAGGTAGCGTATGCTGAAGAAAAGATACCAATAGCTTTTAACCCTGGTTTTTTGATTGATGGCATTGATATTATAGGTGGAAAAAACATTATATTTTGTATTGTCGAACCATTAAAACCTATTCTAATAAAACCTGAAAAGGGCGACAGCCTTATTTATTTGCTTATGCCTATAAGAATATCTTAAGAGGCAGTAAGAACAACAAACTATAAATTTTACTAGGACATGGCTAAAAATAATCAAAATAATATATGTATTATAGGTGCGGGGAGGGTTGGAACAACTATTGCGTATGTTTTGGCAAACAAGAAGCTACCCGATTTGAAAATCCGCTCAGTTTCATCAAGGTCCAATAAATCAATTGAAAGGGCAAAGAAAATCCTTGGTGATTTAGGGGAAGATATATATTTTACGCTGGACAACATAAGCGCTATAAAAAACTGCAACTGTATTTTAATCTGTACACCGGACGATGTTATTGCAAAAGTCAGTAATCAGATTTCTGATAAAGTTAGTGAGAATTTAAACTGTATGGTTGTAATGCATCTTAGCGGATCAAAATCTTTAAAAGTGCTGGAAAGTGTGGAAAAGAAAGGTATTTTTACTGCATCCATACACCCGCTGAAGTCTTTTGCATCTATAGAAAGTGCTATAAAAACAATTAAAGGAACTGTTTTTGGAGTAACTTATTCAAATAACCCGGCAAAAGAAAGAGCTGTTTACATTGTAAGAAAATTGGATGGAGCAGTAGTTGATGTTGATGACAATAAAAAACCTCTTTATCATGCTGCAGCATGCGTAGCCTCAAACTATCTTGTAAGCCTAATAAACTATGCAGTTATGGTGCATAAAGGAATAGGAATAAAACCTGACGACTCTCTTAAAGGCTTGCTAAGTCTTATTAAAGGGACAATTGATAATATAGAAAAGATGGGAACGAAAAAATCTTTAACTGGACCAATTGCAAGAGGAGACATCGGCACCATAAGAGAGCATTTAGACAATTTTAATAAATATCTTAAAGAGAACGAATACTTATATAAAATAATGGGTATAGAAACTGCACAAATTGCTTACGAAAATAAATGGATAAACAGAAAAAAATTTGATGATTTAGTAAAGTTGTTGAAAGGCTGACAGTATTTTATTACAATCTTGAATTCTTGATATGACAACTTACACAAGCTATATAGACTATTTAACTTATGAAAGTAGTAAAAAAATTAAATGAAATGAGCAAAATTTCAAGCTCTTTAATTACAAAAGGGTTTGTGTTGGGGCTTGTTCCTACAATGGGAGATCTTCATGAGGGGCATTTAAGTTTAGTAAGATTGGCTAAATCCCAGTGTCAGAAATTAATTATGAGTATTTTTGTAAACCCTACACAATTTGGGCCAAGGGAGGATTTTAAAAAGTACCCAAGGGATTTTGAGGGAGACTACAGCAAAGCTATAAAAGAAGGAGTAGATTATATTTTTTTACCTACAGATGAGGAAATGTATGGAACTGATTACAAGACTTTTGTTGAAGTCAGCAAACTTGGCAGCATAATGTGCGGAAGGTCAAGACCGGGCCATTTTAAGGGTGTATGCACGGTAGTTTTAAAATTATTTAATATAATAAAACCCAATAGAGCATATTTTGGCCAAAAGGATTACCAACAGGTTGTTATAATTAAAAAAATGGTAGAAGATTTAAATCTTTCGGTGGATATTGTAAGCTGTCCTACCATTCGAGAGAAAGATGGACTTGCTCTAAGTTCGCGGAATAAGTATCTATCTACCGAAGAGCGGAAGAGCGCAGCAGAATTATACAGGCAGCTAAATTTGGCAGCTGAAATGATAGGCGGGGGTGAGAGAGATTTAGGTAAAATAGAAAAAATTATTACCGGGAACTTAAAAAAGGTAAAGCACATAAAAAAAGTTGACTATTTTAATTTAAGAGATAATGTTTCTTTAAAAGAACTGAAGCACGCTGGAGTCTCTGGGCAGAAAATTCTTGCAGCAACGGCAGTGTGGGTTGGAGGAACCCGTCTGATTGATAATATAATAATAAAAATAGAGTGATAGGTACAAAAGGATTCTAAATTTACCAGAAGCAGCCGAGTATGAGCGGCAGTAGTTAAGAAATTAATTTTGTAAAATAACTACAATAAGGTTAAATAGGCAATTTATAAAAAATTAATAACGAGGGGTGGCAGACTAAGTGAAAATTATTATTTTAAAGAGCAAGATACATAGAGCAGTTATTACAAACACAGATATCAACTATGTGGGTAGCATAACTATTGACAGTGAATTATTGGAGCATGCAAGTATTAGACCATACGAGAAGGTTTTAGTCGCAAGCATTGATAGTGGAGAAAGACTTGAGACCTATGTTATAGAAGGTAAACGAGGAAGCAGGGAAGTTTGCTTAAATGGTGCAGCTGCAAAAAAAATCTCAAAAGGTGAAAAAGTTATTATAATGTCGTTTGCTGTTGTTGATGAGAAAGAGGCAGCAAGACTTAGCCCAATCATAGTAAGAGTAAATAATACAAATAAAATAGTAAACGAAAAAGATTATGCGGACAGAGATGACCAATGCTAACGAGGAAGATACCAGTAGTGAACAAAAATATAAAATTCAGCTAAATAAACACAGACTGTTTTTACTGATACTGATTATTATATTAATTCTTACATTTTTTATTCAATCCTGCCAGAGAGAAAGCAGCACAAAAGAAACAATGATTCATAATGAGTATGAGCCTGGCGGTATTAATTCTGAATATCTAGAGGGTGTAGACGAATCTCTGTACCTTTTTGATTATGAAAAAATAAAGATTGAGAGCACTAGTTCAATAGACGTTAAAATATCAAATTGCAGTCTATATTTAGATTTTTATGGAGATATGATAATAATGGGAGAGGTTAAAAATAATTCTTCTGTTAATAAAACAGATATTGATATAACATTTGACTTTTACAACAAAAATGGGGAAAAGATAATATCTGAATCAGTCGCTTCATACGCTGATTATCTTTGCGGAGGAAGGAAGCTGCCATTCTGTTTTCACTTAGAGGACAGGGAGAAGTATATTGATATTTATAGGGTAAAAATAGGGGTAAATTATAAGAATTATTTTGAAAGGTTTATTGGTAACCCGGTAGTAAAAAATGAAAGTTTTTATTACGATGATGATATTTTAGTTATCATAGGAAATGTAATTAATCTTGGGAAAAATAAAGTAGAGGATTTAAGATTGTTAGCTACTTTTTATAATAAAAAAGATCAAGTTGTTTTTATTAAGCAGTGTTATCTTTCAAAAGAGGAGCTTGGCTCTTTAGAGGAACAGGAATTTATTCTTAATGTTTTACTTGATAGGTATTTGCCTTCTTTTACTCATTATGAGGTGGAAATATTTTTTAAAGACTCATTGATAGTACAGACGTAGATATTTAAATGCAGAAGGTAAAACTAGTGTTTATTAATTTCATATCCAGTCTTTATATTTGAAGTAAATAAGCATCCCGATTGAAATCATAATCATAGCTGCCATTATTATAATAAAGGCAAAAGGTGTACTTCCTATAGGTAAACTTACATTCATGCCATAAATTCCAGAGATGAGTGTTAGGGGAAGTATTACTACAGAAAAGATAGTAAGAATTCGCATTATATCGTTTATTTTACTGGAGAGTAAGGATTCATGAGCATCGTGAACGCCTTCAATAAGTTCTTTGTAATTTTCGAGAGTATCCCAGATTTTTTCAATATGGTCTACCAGGTCGCTAAAATATACTTCTAGTTCATCAATTAGGAATTCCATATCTTTTATTTCCAGGGTTTTAAGAATTTTTCTTTGAGGGAAAATGATATTTCTAAATGTAAGAATGTTGGTTCTGATTAAAAGTATGTCCCTA
>JAUWCR010000194.1 GCA_030609215.1 Actinomycetes bacterium
TGCCCAGAGTTGATATATCGCCATCTAAAGTTATCCCCTGAAAGCCCGCAATAATTACAATCCTGCCTTTTTTTAATTCTTTTATTATTCTTTCATTATTTATACTTAAAATCTTAGCATTAGAATACATCTTATCAGTTATTATTCCTGCCTGACTTCCAGTCAAAGAAATTGAGTCATATCCTTTCTCCTGAATTGCAATTGCAAGGAGAGCTATTGATACCTGTTCGCCTGTAGAAAGAAGCATGTCCATCTCTCTTTTACCTGGATTTTTACTGATTTTACTTGCAAGCTCAATTAAATCATCTGTTGTGCTGCCCATTGCTGATAAAGTAACTATTACATTAGCTCCAGTTGATTTACACTTTATTACCTTCTCGGCAATTTTATTAATCTTTTCAATGCTTCCAACAGATGTACCGCCAAATTTCATTACGACTATATCTTTTTTTACTTTCACTTATTAAAATCCTTGCTGATATTTTATTATTATATTATTTGCTATTTTGCTTCTGCCATCCTCTTATAATTTTCATACTTTTCTTTTGCATCAGCTTCTGCTTCTTTAAATAACTTATCTGCTATATCTGGAAATGTCTTTTTAAGAGAAGCATATCTAACCTCGCCCATTAAAAAGTCATAAAAAGATTCTTTGGGCTCTCTTGAATCCAGCATAAAAGGATTCTTTCCCTCTTCCTTTAATTCAGGATTATGTCTCCACAGGTGCCAGTACCCTGCATCAACTGCCTGCTTTTCCCTGTATTGAGATTTTCCCATACCAATTTTAATACCATGGTTAATACATGGAGAGTATGCAATTATAATTGATGGCCCCTTGTATCTCTCAGCCTCAATAAATGCTTTCAGTGTCTGATTTTTATTAGCACCCATAGCTATCTGTGCAACATAAATATATCCATAAGTTGTTGCAATCAGTCCAAGATCTTTCTTTTTAACTTTTTTACCTGATGCAGCAAACTTTGCTACTGCTCCTTTTGGTGTTGATTTTGAAGATTGACCTCCTGTGTTTGAATAAACCTCAGTATCATAAACCATTACATTTATATCTTCCCTTGAAGCCAGTACATGGTCAAGCCCGCCAAAATCAATATCATAAGCCCAGCCATCTCCACCAAATACCCAGACTGATTTTTTTATCAAGTAATCTTTTAATTCGAGAATTTCACTTTTTAATTCGTTTGCTTCTCTATTTTTTAAATTTTTTCCTAATAGTTTCAATACTTTTTCTGATATAAATTTACTTTTCTCACCATTATTCTTATATAAAATCCATTCATTTAAAGCACCCTTTACTTCTATATCTATATCCATTTTTAGCATTTCCTGCATCATCATTTCAATTTTATTTCTTAATTGCTTAATAGCCATTACTATTCCATATCCATATTCAGCATTATCCTCAAATAATGAGTTCGCCCATGCCGGGCCTTTCCCTTCTGCATTAGTAGTATATGGAGCAGAAGGTGCTGAGCCACCCCAGATAGATGAGCAGCCAGTCGCATTTGTAATAATCATTCTATCCCCAAATAATTGAGTTATAAGTTTTGCATATGGAGTTTCTCCACATCCCCCGCATGCTCCTGAAAACTCAAATAATGGTTTTTGAAACTGGCTCCCTTTTACTGTTTCTTTAGAAACAACATCTTCTTTTACTTTAATATTTGAAGCAATTTCCCAATTCTTTATCTGTTTTTCCTGAGTGCTTAACGGCTTCATGATAAGCGCTTTTTCCTTTGCAGGACAAATATCAGCACAATTTCCACATCCTGTGCAATCAAGAGGACTTATCTGTATCCTATATCTATATTCTTCCAGCCCCTTGCCCTTTGCCTGTAAATATTCAAAATCACTGGGTACATTATCAGCTTCTTTTTTAGTTAAAAGAACTGGTCTTATTACAGCATGAGGACATACAAATGAGCATTGGTTGCATTGTATGCAATTATCCTTTTGCCACTCGGGAACATTTATTGCAACTCCGCGCTTTTCATAAGCAGCTGTTCCCTGTGGAAAAGTCCCATCCTCTACTCCAACAAATGCACTAACCGGAATTTTATCCCCTTCCTGCCTGTTCATCACTCTTAATATATTCTTAATAAAATCTGGTTCCTGTGCTTTTTTTGTATCAACAGTATCAACTGCACTTTCCCACGAATCTGGAATGTCAATCTTAATAAGAGATTCTATTCCCTTATCTACTGCCTTATAATTCATCTCTACTATATTTTTCCCTTTTTTGCCATATGTCTTCTCGATTGCATCTTTTAAATATTTCGCAGCATTATTTATAGGTATAACATTAGTCAGCTTAAAAAAAGCAGCCTGCATAATCATATTAATTCTTGAACCAAGTCCAATACCAGCTGCTATATCTGTTGCATTAATAACATAAAATTTTATATTATGAGCAGCTAAATACTTTTTCATAGATCCCGGTAACTTTTTATCAAGTTCATCACTGTTCCACTGACAGTTCAGCAGAAATATTCCACCATCTATTAAACCTTTTAGTAAATCATATTGATTAATATATGCCTGATTATGACATGCAATATAATCCGCCTCGTTTATTAAATAGCTAGACTTTATAGGATTTTTACTAAACCTTAAATGTGATATTGTAACGCCTCCTGATTTTTTAGCATCATATGCAAAATACCCCTGTGCATACATGTCAGTATTATCTCCTATTATCTTAATTGCACTTTTATTTGCTCCTACTGTACCATCTGAGCCTAATCCCCAGAACTTACATCTAATTGTGCCTTCTATTGTAGTATCAATTTCTTCTTTTATTACAAGAGACTTATGTGTAACATCATCATTGATCCCTATGGTAAATCTATTTTTTGGCTTACCTTCTTTTAAATTATCATATACAGCTTTTATCTGAGATGGTGTTGTATCCTTTGATCCCAGCCCATATATTCCACCAACTAT
>JAUWCR010000195.1 GCA_030609215.1 Actinomycetes bacterium
TAGTGAAAATGTAAAACATGAGTTAAACAGGGCAGTAGCAGATATTTACAGAAAAAACTATCTAAGAAATTCAATTGTAAATGACCCTGTATTTGATAGAAAAAATACTGGTGATAATACTCCTGCAATTATCAGCATAGACTTTACTTCTGATGCCGGCATTGGAGTAGAAGTCAATTTAAAGGGTGGAGGAAGTGAAAATTGCTCTTACCTTTATATGCTTAATCCTTCTGCATCTGAAGGTGAAATTATTGGAATAGTTTTAGATATTGTTAAAAAGAATGTAACAAGATGCTGTCCGCCAGGTGTGATAGGAATTGGTATTGGCTCAACTGCATCAAAAGTTACAGATCTTGCTAGAAGAGCAGCTTTTAGAAATTTAAAAATTAGAAATAGTGACAGCCGGTATTCAAGTCTTGAGGAAAAAATTTTAAAAGCGGTAAATAAGACAGGAATTGGACCTCAGGGGCTAGGAGGCAGTACAACAGCATTAGCATGTAATATAGAATTTGCTCCCTGTCATATGGCAACATTGCCTTTGAGTATTTTTATGGGATGTCATTCAACCCGGCGGGCATCTTCAAAAATATCTCCACCGTAAATATCGTATGCAACAAATAAAGGAAATTCAAATATATCTATACTAAAAATAGCTTCAGGACCTAAATCTTTAAAGGCTATTTTTTCTATTTTTTTAACTTTTGTAGATAAAAATGCAGATACACCGCCAACTGCTACAAGATAAACAGCCTTATATTCATTAAGAAGACTTTTTAGATGATTGCTTCGTCTTCCTTTTCCTATCATTGCTTTAACTCCTGCTTTTAGTAATGGCTCGGATATATTATCCATTCTTGCGCTTGTTGTTGGTCCGATGCTTCCGCTATTTTTGCCAGGAGGCGTAGGTGATGGTCCAACGTAAAATATGGTCTCATTTGAAAAATCTACTGGCAATTTTTTACTATCCTTTTGCCACTCTTGAATTCTCCTATGAGCCATATCTCTTGCTCCAATAATTTTACCGCTTAGGAGGACCATATCGCCTGCTTTAAGACTGGCAATTTTTTCTTCACCTAAGGGTGTTCTTAATTTAATTGGCTTACTCTTCATAGTTGCTAATTATTTGTAATTGGTAATAATTCTATTCTAATCATCATCTATATTATTGAAATATTTATCTTTCTTGAAATAATTGTCATAACTGTAGATAGATTTAATATTGCTGCCGCGTTTTTTACGTCTTCTTGAACTAAAAATAAGTACAAAAATTAAAAAAATAGCAAAGAGTCCTATCAATCCTAATATAACCAGTAAAAAATAAGACAGGAATTTGGTCTTTTTACCTTCTATATATATGTCTTTTTGTTCTCCATATTTCATAATCCATATTGCAATATTATTCTCTCCCAAAATATCAGCATTTGTTTTCATTATCTCTACTGGGAATTTTACTTGGTATGTAATGCTGATAATATTGTTATCAGTTTTACATAAATTATCAAATCTTACAAAGTCATCATTTTTATCAGTTGCGAAAAGTAGCATATCGTCTATTTTCATATCTACATAGTCATAAAAGAAGTATTCGGTTTGAAAGAAAAAATTTTCTTTTTCCATTTTGGCATAAAATCTCTCAGGTGGAGTTTCTGAAAAATTGTCAATTGAGATGTGCTGCAGAAAATTTATATCATTAAAAACAGTTGTGGATTTAAAATGTGAATAATCTTCTCTATCGTAAGTTTCAATTTCTCCTTCGGGAAGACTGTCAAGTATTTTGTCGTAAAGTGACTTGTTGTCGGCCAGGACAACTCCGCCTTTTTGTATATATTCTTTTTTTACTGAAATATCGATTACTCTGGTGCCGGAATAGTCTGGTTTTATCTCAGTATAGATATCTAAAATAGACTGGTCACATGCTGGAAAAGATAGGATTACAAAGAAGGATAAGATTAAAATTATTATAATTTTAAAAAAATTTATTTTATCCATCTTCAATTTAAAATATATATACTCAATTTTAACATATTAGATATATTTTTATAATAAGAATAGTTAAAATTATATATATATTCATGCTAAAATATAACAATAGCCAAAAGTATTATAGAATTTAAGGAAATTGTAAATTATTATAAAGGGTAAATGCTATCATGAAAGGTTTATTTATAACTTTTGAGGGACTTGATGGATCAGGAAAAACTACTCAAATTAGGATTTTATATGATTTTTTAAAAGAGAAAAGTTTGGATGTAGTTTTAACTCGGGAACCTGGCGGTACCGAGATTGGTTCTAAAATAAGGAATATTCTTTTAAATAAAAAGAATAAGGGCATATCTTCCAGGACAGAGACTCTCCTTTTCTTAGCATCAAGGGCAGAGCTTGTTTCAAAGGTGATAAGTCCAGCACTTAAGGAAGGGAAAATAGTAATCTGTGATAGATTTTTTGATTCTACTGTAGTTTACCAGGGCATAGCAAGAGAACTTGGAGAAGATAGAATTTTGGAAATGAGTTTGTGGGCCACAGCTGATATTGTTCCTGACCTTACCTTTCTTCTTTCAATAAAAGCTGATATATGCGAGGAGAGAATGCAGGTTACAAGCAAGCAAAAGGATAGAATAGAAATGGAGAAAAATTATTTTAAGGAAAAAATTTACAGGGGTTACTTAAAAATTGCCCGGCTAAACAAGAATAGGTTTATTATTCTTGATGGTGGGCAGGACAAGCTAAGTCTTTCTCAGAAAATAGGAAGTAAAGTGCTTAACGTATTAATAGAAAAAGGATTATTGGGAAAGGATTATTAATAGGGAAGTATTACTATGAGTATTTTGGATAATGTAGACTTTCTTAAAAATGAAAAAAGAAACAATATAAATATTAAGATACTGAGGCAAGCTGTGGAAAGTGGTAATGTTTCACATGCAAATCTTTTTTACGGCAATAGC
>JAUWCR010000076.1 GCA_030609215.1 Actinomycetes bacterium
ATACCGAAGATTTGTCATATAATGAAATAAAAAGTAAAGTCATGAACGAATTAAAAAAAGCATTTAGGCCTGAGTTTTTAAACAGATTAGATGAGGTTGTAGTGTTTCACAAGTTAACGAAAAAGCAGATTTATAAAATAATTGATTTGATGATATTAAGAATACGGGAACAGCTTGAACTTCAAGGAATAGCAATAGAATTAACGGAAAGCTCAAAAGAGTTATTACTGGAGAGAGGTTATGATTCTTCAATGGGAGCCAGGCCCATGAGGAGATGTATTCAAAATTTGATAGAAGATCCTATTTCAGAAAAAATAATTAGCAATGAAATTAAGTCTGGGGAAAAGGTTGAAGTAAGTGCTGATAATAATGAAATGCACTTTAAGATTGGAAAGATTTCGAAAAGTATATTAAAAGTTTAAAGATATTATTTATAAATTATAGAAAGTATATTTACTATTTGTTATTTTTTAATTATTTAAAATGAAAGAGAGAGAAGAAGAATTATTATTAAATAGTTTAAAAAGAATTGCTCCTGGGACTGATCTTCGCATGGGAATAGAATATGTTTTACAGGCTAAAATAGGTGCATTGATTGTAGTTGGCGATAAAGAGGATTCTGATAATATTTTAAAATTAGTGGATGGAGGCTTTTATATTGGATGCAATTTTAGCCCTGCGAAGTTTTATGAATTAGCAAAGATGGATGGTGCACTTATTCTCAACCATGATGCAAGTAGGATTTTATATGCTAATACTCAGTTGTTTCCTGATCCCAAGATCGGCACTAGTGAAACTGGCACCAGGCATAGAACTGCTGAACGTGTAGCAAAGCAAACAAAAACTTTAGTTATATCTATTTCTCAAAAGAGAGATGTTGTAACTATATTTATTGATAGCATTAAGTATACATTAGATGAGCCTAGAGTAATATTATCCAAGGCAAGTCAGGCCTTACAAACACTAGGCAAATATAAAGAAGGCCTTGATCAGTTAATTGTTAATTTAACTATAAGAGAATTAGAAGATCTTGTGACATTACATGATGTTGCCAGTGTTCTGCAGAGGTCAAGCATAGTTCAGAAAACAGAAAAAGAAGTACGAAAATATATATATGAATTAGGTACAGATGGAAGACTGATTAAGATGCAGATTGAGGAGTTAATGACAAATGTTGCAGACAATAGTATTAAAGTTATAGAAGATTATATTAATTTTGATGATAATATAAAAGCATCTGAAATTAAAGATAAAATAGATTTACTTGGTGCTGGTACGCTTCTTAACTTGGTTAATACTGCTAAGATATTAGGTTATAAAGTTGAAGGAGATTTAAAAGAGTTTAGTGTACGGCCAAGGGGGTTACGCATAATATCAGAGGTTAGAAGGCTTCCAGAAACAGTTCTTAGGAATATAGTGGGAAAATTTGATAATTTTAGAAATATCCTGGGTGCAGATGTAGAGGAATTATCAGAAGTAGAAGGAATGGGTAAGGCAAGAGCAAAAAATTTACATGATAAATTGAAAAAATTTTCCGATTATTATTTATATAATGAATCATATAATAAAAAAAGCTGGGTAACTTGATAAAGTAAGTAAAAATTCTTATAGTTTTGAACTTCTTTTAAAAAGTTTGGTAATAATAATCAGCGATGAAAATATATGAATGTAGCAATAATTACAGCAGCAGGCAAGGGAACACGCCTGAAGAGCAATGTTAGTAAACAGTTTATAAAAATTTACGGCAAGCCAATAATAGCTCATACAATAAATGCTTTTCAGAATTCTTCAAGAATAAGCGAAATATATATTACAGTTTCCAATAGTTATTTAAATTACTGTAAAAAGGAAATAATTGAAAAATATTCTTTTAGTAAGGTAAAAAATTTAATAATAGGTGGAAACAGCAGGCAGCAATCAGTATATAATGCATTACTGCAGATAAGTTCATCATGCAAAACAGTATCTATTCATGATGCTGTCAGACCTCTAATTACAGCTAAAGAAATTAATCTAATAATTAATACATTAAGAAAAGAAAATAAGAATGATCCCAGGGTGAAAGGTGTCATAATGGCAGCACCTGTTTACGAAACCGTGAAGAAATTAGATGGTATTGATACAATTAATACAACTATACCTAGAAGGAAAGTATGGTTTGCACAGACGCCTCAAACTTTTTTTTATGATATTATATTAAATGCTCATAGTAAGGCTGTAGAAGATAATTTTTTAGGCACTGATGATTCCAGTCTTGTTGAAAGAGCAGGGTGGAAAATAAAGATTGTAAAAGGCAGGCATGAAAATATAAAGATTACTACACCTACAGATTTATTTCTTGCAGAACTTATAATGGGCAGAAAATGATATTTAGAGTTTATATTTGTTATCTTATTTAAAGGGTGCTAATGAAAATTGGGATAGGTTATGATGTTCATGTTTTTAAAAAGGGTCGAAAACTTATACTTGGAGGAGTAGAAATAAATTTTGACAAAGGATTATCAGGGCATTCTGATGCAGATGTCTTAACTCATTCTATCATGGACGCTATTCTGGGTGCATGTGGACTGGGAGATATAGGCGGTCATTTTTCTGATAGTGATATGAAATATAAGGACATTTCGAGTCTTTTGTTGCTGGAAGAAGTAAAAAATAAAATGAAAAGTAAGGAATATGAAATAGAGAATATTGATTGTGTATTAATTTTAGAAAAACCTAAGATATTTTCGTACATTCCTGAAATGAAGAAGAAACTATCAAAGGTGTTGGAAATAAATACAGATAAGGTTAACATAAAGGCAACAACTACTGAAGGCTTGGGATTTTGCGGCAGAGAAGAAGGAATTGCAGCCCAAAGTATAGTTTTACTAAAGTGATTTAAAATGTTTAAAAAAATTTATTAAAAAAATGGTTTTAGCTGAGAGAGTAAAAAATGAAAAGCAAATAGAGAGGTCACCTCGTTTTAGATTTGCACCTTCTCCTACAGGTGGACTGCATATTGGAACTGCCAGGACTGCTCTATTTAACTGGCTGGCTGCAAAAAGCATGAATGGAAAATTAATTTTAAGAATAGAAGATACAGATTTAAAAAGGTCTAAAGAATCATATGAGGAATCAATAATAGGTGATTTAAAATGGTTGGGTATAAGCTGGGATGAATTTTATCGCCAGAGCGATAGACTAAAAATATATCAAAGCTATGCAAATAAGCTTCTTAACGAAGGCCAGGCATATATGTGTTTTTGCAGTCCCGAACGTCTGGAGAATTTAAAAAATGAACAATTATCAAAAGGAAATGATTCACAGTACGATAGTAAGTGTAGAAAATTAGGTTCAGAGGAAATTGAAAAAAGCTTAAGAGAGGGAAAAAAATTTACAATAAGATTTAAGGTTAAAAAAGGTGATATAGAATTTAATGATTTGATAAGAGGAAAAATTAAATTTAGCTCAGAGATTATTGGTGATTTTATTATTATTAAATCTGACGGAACACCATCATATAATTTTGCAGTAGTTGTTGATGATAGTGATATGATGATCACCCATGTTTTAAGAGGTGAAGATCATATCACAAATACGGCAAGACAGATAATGCTATTTGAGAGAATTGGGATAAAGATACCATATTTTGCACATATTTCAATGATACTGGGAACTGACAGGGCTAAATTAAGTAAAAGGCATGGTGCAGATACTATTACTCAATTCAGGGAATCAGGTTATTTATGTGAAGCAATGGGCAATTATCTTTCCTTGCTTTCATGGTCGCCAAGAGACGGTGAAGAAATTTTTTATTTATCAGATATTATAAGGAGGTTTCGGCTGGAAGATATATCCAAAAGTCCAGCTATTTTTGATATTGATAAATTAAACTGGATAAATGGGAATCATATCAGAAAAAAAACAGATTTGGAGTTAATCAATTTATGCATGCCATTTATAATTAAAAAGGATGTTGTGAAAAAGGAAATATTAGAAGAGGAGAGAATAAAAATAAAAATACTGAGATGCATTGGCGCATTTAAGGATAAATTAAAAGTTCTTTCTGATTTTCCAGAATATATAAAAGAATTTTTTATTGAAAAAATTAGCAGTTATAATGACGATGCAATAGAAATGTTAAAGATGGAAACTTCTGCAAAAGTTTTAAGAATCCTTATAAAGGAAATGCAGTTTAAATTAAAATCTAATAAATTTAATAAAAATTATGGTTTAGATGAGAGCGAAGGTAAAGAAATTATTAATACAGTAGGGATGAAACTAAAAAAGGAAAAAATAAAAGGCAGGTTCCTATATATGCCAATCCGAGCTTCCCTTACCGGTAAGATACATGGACCCGAGCTTCCTAAAATTATTTCTATACTAGGTTTAGAAAATTGCATTAGTCGGTTAAAATATACACTTAATAATATTATAGGTACTTAGTATTGTAGGCATAAGAAAAATATTTAATCAATTTCATAGACTGATTTAATATAAAAAAATAAAATATATAAAAGAAGATAGATATTAAAATTATAAGTTTAAAATTTTTATTGGAGAATGTAATAAAAAATGGGTTTAGTGGGGAGTATTAAAGATTTAGTAAAATCAGCAAAGGAAAGAGATCCGGCTGCAATAAACGCTTTTGAAATACTGGTTACATATTCTGGTGTTCATGCAATTATTAACCATTATATTGCTCATTGGTTATACAGACACAAGGTTCCTTTTTTTCCGCGTTTAATATCGCAAGCAAGCAAATTTTTTACAGGAATTGAAATTCACCCAGGTGCAGAAATAGGAAAAGGGATTTTTGTTGATCATGGGATGGGTGTTGTAATTGGTGAAACAACTATTATTGGAGATGGCGTAACTCTGTATCAGGGTGTTACCCTGGGTGGAACTGGAAAAGAGAGAGGTAAAAGGCATCCAACAATTGGAAATAATGTTGTTATATCTGCAGGAGCGAAAGTTTTAGGATCAATAACAGTGGGAGATAATGTAATTATAGGTTCGGGGGCCGTAGTAATTGAATCTGTACCTGATAACTGTACCGTAGTTGGTGTTCCCGGCAGGGTTGTTAAGGTAAAGGGTGAAAGAGTATTATCAGATGAATTTCACAGAATGCATTTACCTGATCCAGTAAATGAAGCATTAAGAGCATATGATGATAAAATAAAATTAATAGAGAAAGAGTTAGAAGAGATAAAGAAGAAGAAAAATAATTAGAATGCAATAGAGTCTAATAATTGAATATAGGTAATGGTAAAGGAGTAGATTTTGAGTTTAAAGATTTATAATACACTGCATAGAAAAAAAGAAGCATTTGCACCAAAAGATAAAGGGATTGTTAAAATGTATGTATGCGGGCCTACTGTTTATAATTATATTTCTATTGGTAATACAAGACCTGTGGTTGTATTTGATATGGTTAGAAATTATTTAGAATATATTGGCTATAAGGTAAATTATGTTCAAAATATTACTGATATTGAGGATAAGATTATAAATAAAGCCAGGGAAGAAAATGTTGGATTTGAAGTTATCACAAAAAGGTATATCAAGGCATTTCTGGATGATGTAAAAAAAATAGAAGTTGGAAAGTTTAGTGAAACGCCTAGAGCTTCTGAGATGATAGAAGAGATAATACAGATTATAAAAAAAATTATTGAAAATGGCTACGGATATGTAGTAGATAATAACGTATATTTTGATGTTTGTAAGTTTAAAGATTATGGAAAACTTTCAAGGCAGAAAATTGATGAGATGAGACAGCAGGAGGGTGATAGTTTTAAGAAAAAGTCTGAAATTGATTTTGCACTATGGAAGAGTGCAAAGGAAGGGGAGCCTTCTTGGGAGAGTCCATGGGGCATGGGAAGACCGGGGTGGCATATTGAATGCTCTGCTATGTCTATTAAATTTTTGGGATATGGATTTGATATACATGGAGGAGGGATAGACTTGGTTTTTCCTCATCATGAAAATGAAATTGCACAATCTGAAGCTGCTTTTCCAGGGAAAGGAGATTTTGCAAGATTTTGGATGCACAATGGCATGATAGAAGTAAAAGAAGAAAAAATGTCTAAATCCAAAGGGTTGAAAGATGATTGGATACTTAGAAATTTACTGAAAAAATATTCTCCAAATGTTATAAAAATGTATATCCTGTCAACTCATTACAGGAATCCATTAGAGTTTAGTATTGATAAATTAATAGAAGCAAAAAAAGCTTTGGAAAGAGTAAATAATACCTTAAGGAATATCAAATTTTTAATAGAAGGATTTAAAATAGAACAATACATAGAAGAAAAACCAATTGATTGCAGCGACAATGGCAGCAGTGAAAGTGAGTTAAAAATATATAGCTTAATTAAGAGATGTAAGGAAGGTTTCAGAAAATCCATGGATGATGATTTTAACTCAGCAAAGGCATTAGGCATCATTTTTGACTTCGTTAAGAATATAAATAGTATTATTCAAACAGCAGAATTTAAATTAGACGAGTCCTTAAAGGAGAGCCTGGATATTGTATATAAAA
>JAUWCR010000145.1 GCA_030609215.1 Actinomycetes bacterium
GATGATATTAGCACAGCTGAAGAATTTAAAAAAATTATTGATGAAATTGATGATATTGGCACAGGCATAGAAAAAATACATTTAAACACAGCAGTTAGACCAACAGGAAGTAAGGATGTTTCTATACCTGATTTGGAAAGATTAAATAAGATTAAAACAATACTTGGCAGGAAGGCTGAATTAATAAAGTATAAAGAAATTAAAGTAAGCGGTAGCGGAAGAAAAAATCTTTCAAATGATATTATTGAATTATCAAAAAGAAGACCTGTTAGTATAAAGGATATAAATGAATCATTAAAAGTAAACATAAATGAAGTCATTAAATGCCTTAGAGAATTATTAATAGAAGGAAAATTGAAGTATAAAATATATAATAGTACTAAATATTATTATGTATAATTTTTTTATATAATTATAAAAATTAAAATTTAATCGGGGGAATTAGTAATGAAAATAGCGATTTCTACAGATGGCGAGTATGTATCTGAACATTTTGGCCGTTGTCCTTATTTCACATTAGTGGATATTGAAAATGGAAAGCTTGTAAGTAAAAAAGTAATTGACAATCCTGGGCATCACCCCGGATATCTGCCGCAGTTTCTTAGCGAGAAGGGTGTTAACTGTATGGTTGCAGGTGGAATGGGGATGAGAGCTAAGGAACTTTTTAAAGATGTAAATATAGATATAATATTAGGTGTAGAAGGAAAAATTGATAGTATTATTGATAAAATCATTTCTGATACCTTAGAAGGAGGTAAAAGCCTTTGCAAACCTGGGGCAGGCAAGGGATATGGAATAGATAAAACAGAGTGCGAACATGATGAAGAAAATTAAAATATATATTACAAATAATAAAAAAGTGTTACTGGATTGATAATAATTTAAAGGGAGGTATATTATGCCAAGAGGAGATGGAACCGGACCACAGGGTCAAGGTCCAGGAACAGGAAGAGGACTTGGCCGTAGTAGAGGTTCTGGAATGGGAAGAATGAGTGGAGGACAAGGAATAGGTCCTGGAGGTCAATGTGTCTGCCCAAAGTGTGGTACAAAAGCTGAACATATTTTAGGGAAACCATGCTATGAGGTAAATTGCCCAAAATGTGGAACTAAAATGGTAAGAGATGGCAGCTAGACCAAAAATAGGGAAAATAGTAGATATAGTACCATTGTTTGCTTATTATAAGCCACAAGGGGTACCAATGACTAAATTGGATGTTATTAACCTGATATTGGAAGAGGTGGAAGCTTTAAAACTAAAGGATAAAGATAATCTGAACCAAACTGAGGCTGCAAAAAAGATGGGTATATCGAGATCAACTTTTCAAAGATTACTAAGGTCAGGTAGAGAAAAAATGGTAACAGCTATATTAGACGGGGAAGCTCTTAAGGTAGAAGGTGGTAATTATATTCCTAATGAGAATGTAATAAAGACAAAGTGCTTAAAAGGCAGTTATCATTTTTTTATAAAAAAAGGAAATTTGAAGAGTAAAGAAGAAAAATACAAAATAAGTAAAATAAAATGTCCAGAATGTGGAAAGAGGCTTATTGATTTTGAATAGCGTGTGGAAATTTAAATTATTACAAAAATTAGATTTTATAGTTCTTACTATTTTTTAGCTGAGATTAATATTAAAATATAATAAATTTTGCAAGGAGGCAAAGATGAAAGTTGGAATATCTTCAACAGGTACTAGCTTAGAGTCAAATGTGGATATGAGATTTGGGAGGTGTCCTTATTTTATAATTTATGATACGGAAAGTAATGATTTTGAGCATATTGAAAATCAAAGCAGACAGGCAATGGGGGGTGCTGGGATACAAGCTGCACAAATGATTATTGACAAAAAAGTTGGTGTAGTTATTACTGGAAATGTTGGCCCTAACGCACATAGGGTTCTCGGTTCAGCTAATATAAAGATTTATTCGGGTATTACAGGAACAGTAAAAGATGCTATAGAGAAGTTGAAAAAAGATGAATTTAAAGAAACTGCAGGTCCTGATGTCCCGTCTCATTTTGGAACAGGCTAAGGAGCGTAAGGAGGTAGTTAAAAATTGATATTATCAGTTGCTAGTGGAAAAGGAGGCACCGGGAAAACGACAGTTGCTGTAAATTTAGCATTGTCTGTAGGGTTCTGTCAGTTTATGGACTATGATGTTGAAGCACCAAATGCTGCTTTTTTCCTTAAACCGGATATAAAACATATTCAAAAAGTAGAAATGAAGCATCCTTATTTTTTAAAGGAAGTATGTAATGCATGCGGTAAGTGTGCTGAATTCTGTAATTTTAATGCAGTAGCAGTTGCAGGTGATGAAGTAATCTTTTTCCCTGAGCTATGCCATGGCTGCGGAGGATGTTTGCTTGTGTGTCCAGAAGGTGCAGTTCGTGAAAAAGATGTCGAGATTGGAAAAATAAAAAAGGGTTTTTCAAAACCAGGTATTAATTTCTATATGGGAGATTTAAAACCGGGATATATGAGGACTATATCTGTTCAAGCAGCACTAGATAAATTTATAGAAAAGGATATATTGATTATAATAGATTGTCCGCCTGGAACTTCATGTCCTATGGTATTTTCAGTTAAAGATAGTGATTATTGCATACTGGTTACAGAGCCAACTCCATATGGTTTAAATGACCTGCTTATATCTATAGAAGTTTTAAAAGATATGGGCATACCTTATGGGGTAATAATAAACAGGGATGGAATAGGTAACGATGAAGTGGAAAATTACTGCAGGAAAAATAATATAAAAATCCTTTTAAAAATTCCTAATGATATGGAGGTTGCTAAATATTATTCAAGAGGTGAATCTATGTTGGATTACGATATCAGCTGGAAAGGTAAATTCGAAAATATATTAAAGGAAATTAAAAAGGATGTTAGAAAATGAAACAGATTACTATAATAAGCGGAAAAGGGGGAACAGGTAAAACCACAATTGCTTCTAATTTTATAAAGCTTGCAAGGGATCATATTGCTGTAGATAGTGATGTAGATGCTGCAAATTTGCATATTCTTTTGGATCCAAAGATTAAAGAAACAAAAGATTTTATAGGAGGAGCTGTTGCAGAAGTCAGTGATGAATGTACTAATTGTGGGGAATGTGAAAATTTATGTAGATTTGAAGCAATATCAAATTCATCATCAGATATAAAAATTGATCCTATAAGGTGCGAGGGCTGCGGTGTTTGCGAATATGTTTGTCCGGTAGATGCAATAAAATTAGAATCCAATAATCAAGGGTATTATTATACATCAGAATCTAGTTTTTGTACTTTAGTTCATGCAAAATTAAATCCAGGTGCTGAAAATTCAGGACTGTTGGTTACAAGAGTAAGAAATGTTGCAGAAGATATTGCTAACAATCAGAATAAAAAAGCAATAATAATTGATGGCGCTCCAGGAATTGGCTGCCCGGTTATTTCTTCCTTAAATGGTGTTGATTATGCAATGATAGTTACAGAGCCAACTTTATCCGGGATAGGCGATTTTATAAAGGTGTTTGAAGTGACTAAATTTTTTAATATTAAAACATTTGCATGCGTAAACAAATATGATATAAACTTAAACAATACTGAAAAAATTTATGATTTCTGTTTAAAAAATGATATTGAACTAATTGGTAAGATTCCCTATGACGATAAAGTTTCCATATGTCTTTCTAATAGAAAATTTATAATTGATGAACCAAGTAGTGAGGCAGGAAAAGAAATAAAGAAAATCTGGGAAAAAGTAAAAGAGTATCTCTATCCAAATTAGTATTTAGATTAGACTTTTTAAATATAAAATCAAAGAAGTTTGTAAAGTATAAATCTATGGCTGCAGTAATTTTTTTATTAAATTTATATTGGGAGTTGAGAAAGTGAAATTATTTTTAGATTGTATTCCTTGTCATGTAAAACAAGCATTTAATGCTTTGGAAATGCTCGGAATAGATGGAAAAGAAAAAGAAGACGTAATTAAGAAAATATTAGAAGTTATATCAAATTTTAAATTTTATAAAAAAAATTATTTATTATATGCAGATATCCAAAAAATTATTAAAAAAATTGCTCCAAAGAACGATCCATATAAAAAGATAAAAGAAAGTTTTAACAAGATGTGTTTAGGTATAACAAGTGATTTAATAGGGATGATTAAAGATTCTAATGAATCTTTTGAGACAAGTTTAAGAATTGCGCTTGCTGGTAATATTATTGATATCATGCAGGGAAATGAGCTAAGTGAAGAAATTGTTAGAAAAGCAATTAATGAAGCCTTAAACCAGAATATTGATAAAAATAAAATTAGACTTTTAAGAGAAAATATAAGCAATTCTAAAAAAATACTTTATATAGGGGACAATGCAGGAGAGATA
>JAUWCR010000093.1 GCA_030609215.1 Actinomycetes bacterium
CATGATAGCTGAGCAATATTAGATTATATATCTGAACATAAATTAAAGGTAATTATATAAAATAATGATTGATAAAAAAAGAAATTCTTCTAAAATAAAAAAATCTGTATTATAAATTTATATTATTTTAAAGGTTGTTATCAAAGAATTATTAAAATATGATGGCATATTATAAAGGAGAATAATGAAATTTAGGGATTATTTAAAATATTTGTTAATTTTTATAGTTGTGGGGATAATAGCAGTTTCAATAGTGTTTGCTATTAATAAGAGCAAGACTGAGGAAGATGAAGTAAACGAGGAAGAGCAGATAGAAGAAGAGGATTTGGATAGAGGTAGAGAGGATGCAATAGAGGTTGAAGAGGAAGCAGTAGAAGATAAAGAGGAAGTTGAAATAAGCGAAGAGGATTATTATGTAAGCAGATCTGATAACTTTAAAAATTATTCTTTTATTTGTCCTGATAACTGGGTTCTTTTTGAAGAAAATGATGGAAGCAGAATACTTATTAAAAATAATCTGGAAAGTAAAGGCATAGAGTGCTTTTTAATATTAGTAGAACCGTTATCAAGTATCAAAAACTTAAAAAATGATGATATTATACAGAAATATACTGATGTTACTTACGAACTAGATGATGCAGAATTAATGGGAGAAGAAATTTTATTTATAGATGGCTTAAGTGCTAAATTAAATGGGTACGAATACAATAGTTTAATGGATGAATATTTTAAGGAGATTGATTTATTAAGTTTTATAAAAAAAGATGGGTATATTTATGTAATAAAGTATATGGGCAGTAGTATTGACATAGAAGATGCAAAAAGAACATATAAGGATTTTATTTCGACATTTTCTTTTACAAGGGATGCAGAACGGGTAAAAGAAGACAGCAGGAGTGAATCTATAAATATTTTGATACTGGGAGATGACAGTGCTTATGATAGAGCGGGTGGGAGAGTCAGCGGAAGGGCTGATATTATCATCCTGCTTCATGTAAATTTAGAGACATACGAGGGTACTATTGTTACTATCCCCAGAGATACATGGGTAAATATTCCTGATCATGGCGAGGGGAAAATTAATGGAGCTCGTGCCGTAGGTGGAAATGAGCTTATGGTTAGAGTGGTGGAAGAGCTTTCGGGATTGGAAATTGATAATTATATAATTACAGATTTTGATGGTTTTAAACCCTTAATTGATTTTTTAGGCGGGGTTACGGTAGAAATTGAAGAAGATCTTGCTGATGGATTCTCGGGATGTTATTTAAGTAAAGGTATTCATTATTTAAATGGTGAACAGGCATTGGCACTATGCAGGAACAGACATAGAGAGGGAGGGGCGTATGCGAGAGAAGAGGAATCAGCAAAAGTTATATTAGCTTTATATGAGCAGAAAACAACTTTTGAGAAAATAATAAGTCTTCCTGCCTTTGTTAATTTCCTGCTAAATTATACATGGACAGATTTTACCTTTAATGATATTTTAAAACTACTTCCAGCGTTTGGGAAAGTAGGTGCCAGCGATATCAGGATTACAACAATACCCTCCTGGCCACAAATGATTGGAGATGTAAGTGCAGTTGTTTATGATGAAGAAGCAACCATGAAGTTATTCGAACAGATTAAAAATCAATAGGGCCAGTGATTCAGACATAAGAAAAATATAGCAAAAAATGATATTATTACTATCAAAACTCCTGGTGGTGGGTTTGGAAATTCGAAGGAGAGACCGCATAGTCTAATAGAAAGAGATGAAAAAGAAAGAAAGTTTTTCTAATTTAGGCATAAATAATATTTTTATTTGGATTTTCTAAAATATAGAATAGGGCAAGATAATCTCTTAGATGTCTTGTGATTAAAAAATTCTTAGTAACAAATTTTTTTGCTTGTTTTCCTAAATTCTTCGATACGTCAGGTCTGTTGAGTAAGTACCGTACTCTAAATGCTGCTCCTTCTATAGAATTTACTAAAAATCCATTTAAATTATTGTATAATTGAATAGTGATTCCTCCTACTTCGCCTCCAATTACTGCTTTTTCTTTCCACATTGATTCTGTTACAACCAGGCCAAAACCTTCTTTTATAGATTTTTGAATAACAACATCAGCTGATCTTTGCAGGGCATTTATAACTATATCACTTTTGGATTTTAAAAATAGAATATGTATGTCAGGGTCATCCTTGGATTCATTTTTAACTTCTTTAAATATTTCTTCTCCTTCAGGGTCATCGCTTGCTGTTCCACCGGCTAAAATAAGCTTGCAATTTATTTCTTTTTTCACCAAACGATATGCTTTAATTACTCCTAAAGGATCTTTAAATTTATCAAATCTTGATACTTGAAGTATTATAGGCTTATCTTTTTTAATTCTGTAAGTATCTAAAACATTTTCAATCTCATTTTTGCTAAGATCTCTATTTTTATTACTTAAGGGATCTATTGATGGAGCAATAAGATATTGAGGATAAGGAAGGCTTTTGGCAAATTTTGAAATAGAAAATATACTTGCATCATACATTTCTACATATTTTTTTAAAAATTTCCATAAAAATAAATCTGGTTTTGATACGTCAATGTGGCATCTCCACACCCATTTAGTATTATTTCTTGGATAATATTTTATTAATGGCAGAGGCTGAGGATCGTGTATTATAACTATATCTGCATCTAAATTTACATTTTGAGCGTACTCTTTATTTACCTTTAAATATTTTTCTAATAATTCATTTTTAATGTCTAATTTTTTTCCCTGAAGTGAATTGTGTATATCTTTAGTGATATTAAAAAACCCATTATTACCATAAATTGTTTTCCACTGACAGTTAATTCCAAGCTCATTGAGTAAAGGAATAAGCCTGTGCAGTATTTCAGCAACTCCACCTCCGTCCTTAGTAGAGTTAACCATAATAACTTTTTTACCTTTGGAGAGAAATGCTAAGGATTTTAATTGGTTTAAATTTTTTTTGCCAACTATATCTTCATAATCTTTTAATCTTGCCATTTTTAAACAAATATTTTAAATTATAATTCATTTTCTAAAATTCCTATTAGTTTTTTTCTGATTTCTCCCAGACTGAAAAAATAAAAGTCTATTTCTCTAATCTTTCTTACTAGTTCTTTTTTTTCAAAATTGTTTTCAATCCATAATGAGAAATCATCATGTTCTTTTTCTTTTTTTATTTTTCGTGCTTCATAAAAATGAAGATACAAGGAGCTATCTGGAATTATATTTAACGCTTTTTTAAATTTTTTTAATGTTGATATATTTATACCTAAAGGAAGTACAATTGATGTTGCGCTGGAAAAACAAAACTCAGACCCAAATCTGACCCAGGGAATAGTGGGAAGATCCCACATATGCTCCTCAATTATTTCAATTAATTTTTCTTTTACCTGACCTACAGTCTTAAAATCATAAGGGTCAAAATTAGCCAACTTCTCAGCTAAAGCCATATCTTCAAGTTCATATGCTGCCCAATTTGCGAAATCATTAGGAAATTCTCCGACTTTTAAATAATATTTAATATGGGACTGATAAAGGTGATGAAAAATAACTTTATCTTCAGATTGCTCCAGTATATTTAAAAATTCTTTTAAATTGCTAGCTTTCTGTCCCGTTGGACTCAATAACACTATAGTATCGTAAAATTTAAATATTTTTGTTTTTTCTGGCATAGTAAAATTATTTAATTTATTAAGAATGAAAAATAAATTTTTTATAAAAACTTATTTACAATTAAATTTATTTAATGTTAATAAAAAAGTAATCCAGTTTATGATATGATTAATAGAGTTTATAATATTAGACATTAAATTTCAATAAAAAAATCAGGATATAACAAAATCAGGGCGTATCTATCAGTGGTCTTATATGATGTATGAAAAGAAAAAAATAATAGTAGTATCAAATAGAGTTCCTTATAATGTAATAAAAAGTAATGAAAATATCAAATATAAAAAAAGTGTTGGAGGATTGATTACTGCTCTTGACCCAATTATGTCTAAAAGAGGAGGACTTTGGATAGGATGGGGCGGACAGGCTGGTATAAACCATTCTTTGGGCATAAAAGCAAATGTCTGGCATAAATCAAAAGATGAAGGTTATAGTCTAAAATTTGTCAATCTTACTAAAAATGAAATAAGGGGTTACTATCATGGTTTTTCAAATAGAACTCTTTGGCCTCTTTTTCACGGATTTATGTTTCAAAGCCATTTTAATAATAAGTACTGGGAATACTATTTATCTGTAAACAGAAAGTTTGCTTCTGAGGTATTAGAAGAAATTTCTGGAAATGAACTTATCTGGATTCAAGATTATCATCTTACCCTTCTCCCAAATTTATTAAGAGAAAAAAATAAAGACTTAAAATTATTATTTTTTCTTCATATTCCATTTCCTAACTATGAAATATTTAGAGTGCTTCCCCGGGATAAACAAATTTTAAAAGGTATGCTTGGTTGTAATCTTATTGGTTTTCAGACTAAAACTGACGCTTGTAATTTCCTAACTTGCTGCAAAGAAATATTGAATTTAAAGGTTAATTTTGAAAGATGCGAAGTGATTGTTGATGAAAGATCCGTAAGTGTAAAGAATTTCCCTATAAGCATAGACTTTAAGAAATTTAATAATCTTTCACAAAATAAAGATGCGGGTAAGGTTTTAAAAAGTATTAAAAAAATAAATAGCGATATAAAATTAATTATTAGTGTAGAAAGGCTTGACTATACCAAAGGAATAAAAGAAAAACTTCTATCCATTGAAAGATTTTTTGAAAAATATCCTGAATATAAAAGAAAAGTAATTTTTATTCAAATATGTGTTCCAAGCAGGACTAAAATAAGAGAATATATTGATTTAAAAAAAGAGGTTGATGAACTTGTGGGAAGAATTAATGGAAGATTTGCTGAAGAAACCTGGTCTCCTGTAAAATATATATATAAAGTTATACCTCAAATCAAATTAATTTCCTTTTATAAAGCTTCTGATATTTGCCTGGTAATTCCTCTAAGAGATGGAATGAACTTAGTTGCAAAGGAGTATGTAAGCTGCAAATCTGAAGGAAATGGTGCACTTATCCTGAGTGAGTTTGCTGGGGCCGCAGAGGAAATGAAAAAAGATTCTATTATGGTAAATCCATATGATTCTGAAGAGGTAGCAGATAGTATTAATTTAGCCCTTAAGATGCCGGTTGAAGAAAGAAAGAAAAAAATATTTGCTTTAAGAAAGATAGTGAAAGATAAAGATATTTTTAATTGGGCTGGTAATTTTTTGAATTATTTTATAAAAACTTTTGAAAATTCTGGAGATTGATATTAAATATTTAAAAAAATACTTAAAAGAAGTTTTGGATAATATTAATAGATTTGAGCGTATATTTCTATTTTTGGATTATGATGGAACTTTAGTAGAGATAAAAAAAAATCCAGAAGATGCTGTTATCCCAAACCAGCATAAAAATTTATTATCAAGGTTAAGCGATAAACCAGAAATTATAGTCACTATAGTCACTGGGCGTACACTTGGAGATTTGCTTAAGTTTTTCAAAGATATTGATATAAATAAAATAAATTGGGTAGGTATTCATGGAGCTGAAATAAAATTAAAATATGAAAGCACGTTTTTGATACAAATAGCAGAGAAAAATTTGTCAGTTATAAGAGAAATAAAAAATAAAGTAAATAAAGTTATTAAAGATGTACCTTGTTTTAGAATAGAGGATAAAAAAATTACTTTTGCTATACATTTTAGAAACTGTCTTAAAAAAGACTTAATATATTTGAAAGAAATTTTAAATATATTAGAGGAATATAAAAAGAAACACCCAATAAATTATCTGAAAATGAAGAAAGTAATTGAAGTTAAGCATAGAGATATAAGCAAAGAAAATGCAATGATTAAAGTCAAAAAGAAATGCAAAAATTT
>JAUWCR010000041.1 GCA_030609215.1 Actinomycetes bacterium
AGATATTACAGGAAACATTGCTCTTTCTGAAGGCGTAGAGATGATAATGCCTGGAGACAATACTGAAATGGAAGTAAAACTGATAAACCCTATTGCTATGGAAGAGGGTCTGAGGTTTGCTATTCGTGAGGGTGGAAGGACCATAGGCGCAGGCAGTATAACTAAGATAATCGAGTAAATTTTATTGTTGACATCATAAGGATATAATGCTAATTTATTAGATTGCGCTTAGTATTATGGGATAATCTTTATAAAATTAACGGTGATAGCATTTGAGACAAATAATTATTTTAGCATGTTCTGAATGTAAAAGAAGAAATTACAGTACTATTAAAAATAAAAAAAATAATCCTGATAGGATAGAAATAAAGAAATATTGTAAATGGTGCAAGAAGCACACGATCCATAAGGAGACCAGATAGGGCTGTAGCTCCAATTGGTAGAGCACCGGTCTCCAAAACCGGGTGTTGGGGGTTCGAATCCCTCCAGCCCTGCCAGACGAGTAATGATAGTGAGAATAATAATAAAGATTAATAGTAAAGAGTAAATTATAATGGCTAAGAAAAAAATACCCTTAAAATATAGACAAAAATATATAATGGAAAGACAGGCCAAAAAAGAAAGAAAAGCTCCGGCGCCGTCAAGAAAAAAAACTAACTGGGGTCAATTTGTAAAGAAGATGCCGGGGAAAATTGCTAAATTTTTCAGGAATGTGGTTCATGAGCTAAAAAGAGTTACATGGCCTACCAGGAAAGCTTTGTTGACTTATACAGTAGTGGTGTTGGTAACACTGGTATTTTTTGCAATTATTTTAGGTTTGTTTGATCTTATGTTCATGAGAGTAGTTGAGTTGTTAGCAAGAATTTAGATAGATGGTGATATTATATGAGACCAAGATGGTATGTTATTCATTCTTATGCTGGATATGAAAATAAGGTAAAAACTAATTTAGAGCATAGAGTTGAATCTATGAATATAGGCAATAAGATATTTGATATATATATACCTACAGAAGATATTATGGAAATACATAGCGGGAAAAAGCAGATATTTTCCAAGAAGGTATTTCCAGGTTATTTACTTGTAAAAATGCATCTTGATGATGATTCATGGTATGTAGTAAGAAATACTCCAGGAGTTACAGGGTTTGTTGGAAGTGGTGATAAACCTAATCCTCTTCCGAGTAGTGAAGTTAAAAAACTTATGAAGAGGGAGGTTACAGAAAAACCAAAAGCAAAAACAGATTTTGAGGTTGGACAGCCGGTTAAAGTTGTATCTGGACCATTTGGTAATTTTGATGGAACAATTAGTGAAATTAGTTTAGATCAAGGTAAATTAAAAGTCCTGGTATCAATATTTGGGAGGCAGACTCCGGTTGAATTAAATTTTGATCAAGTAACAAAAATTTAGATGGAAGTTTAAATTTATTTATTTTATAATTGTAAAGTTTATTTTAATTTAGAAGGAATAAGATGGCTAAAAAGGTAATAGCACAGATAAAATTGCAGATTGCAGCAGGACAGGCTAATCCAGCGCCCCCTGTTGGTCCAGCATTAGGTCAACATGGGGTTAATATAATGGAATTTTGTAAAGTTTTTAATGAGCAAACAGCAAAAGACAAAGGGATGATTATCCCGGTAATTTTAACTGTTTACGGGGACAGGAGTTTTAGTTTTATTACAAAAACACCTCCTGCAGCGATTCTTGTAAAGGATGCAATAAAATTAGAAAAAGGTTCGGGTGAGCCGAATAGAGAAAAGGTGGGTGAAATAACCCGTGAGCAATTAGAAAAAATTGCAAAAATAAAGTTTAAAGATTTAAATGCAAGAACTATTGATAGTGCGATTAAAATTATAGAGGGAACTGCAAAAAGTATGGGAATAAAGATTGCATAATAGTTTAATTTATTATAATTATTTTTTACATGGCTTATTTTAGAAATTATATTATTACATAAGTAGTTGCAAATAATAGGTGGATACAAAGGTGATGAGGTTTGAGTAGGGGAAAGAAATATTTATCAAAGCTGGAAAATTTAAATAGCAAGGAGTTACTTCCTCCATACAAGGCTGTTAATTGGGTAAAAGAAAATCATTTTGCAAATTTTGATGAATCGGTAGATATTAGTATAAATTTAGGGATAGATCCCAGAAAAGCAGATCAGATAGTTAGAGGCAATATTGTTTTGCCTAATGGAACTGGGAAAACACCAAAGGTTTTAGTTTTTGCACAGGGCGAAAAGGTGGAAGAGGCAAAAAATGCAGGAGCTGATTTTGTGGGAGGAGAAGAGTTTGTTGAAAAAATAAATAAGGGGTGGCTGGATTTTGATGCATGCATTACAACACCTGATATGATGAAGCATGTTGGTAAATTAGGTAAAATACTTGGGCCGCGAAAATTAATGCCAAATCCTAAATCAGGGACTGTTACTTTTGAACTAGAGAAAGCAGTAAAGGATATAAAAAAAGGAAAACTTGAATATAGAACTGATAAAAATGGAGTAATGCACTGTATTATTGGCAGGGTTTCTTTCAGTCTGAAAAAGTTGCTGGAAAATTATTTAACTCTAATGGAGGCTATTATTAAATCAAAACCGCCAGCAGCTAAAGGGAAATATATAAAAAGTATTTTTATTTCAACCACAATGGGGCCTAGTTTAAAAATTGACCCAAATAAAGTCGTAGATATTGGAGAAGTTGCATAGAATTTATTATTAAAGAGTTACTAGTAAAAAAAATTAAATAGATAAAGACAACCCTAGATAGTAGGTGTTACTGTTAATTTTTTAGGATTTAAAATAGGTGCAGTAACTTAATTTCCTACCGAGGTTGATTAAAGGAAAAAAATCGACCTTTAATTAATTAGGGTCGGTTTTATTTTTTACTTTATATAAATATATACTTTGGAGGTTTTTAGTGGTAAATAAGGAAAAAATTGAAAAAGTTGAAGAGATAAGAGAAATATTTAAAAACAGCAGCAATATAATTTTTACTGACCATAGCGGTCTTAAAGCAGAAGATGCAGTAAAATTTAGAGATAAGCTGGCTAGCGTTAATTCCTATTTAAGAATAGTAAAGAATACGCTTATGTTGCTTGCAGTACGAAAAGTTTACAGCGAAATGGATTTTAGCGAGGTATTTAAAGGTCCAACAAGCATTATAGTTGTAAGTGGGGATAACGTGGTTTTAACTGCAAAGATTATAAGGGATTTTTATAAGAAATCTGAAGCATTGAGGATAAAAGCAGGAATCTTAGAAAATAAGCTTGTAGGGTCAGAGAACATCGAAAAACTTGCCAATATTCCTGGAAGAGAAGTTTTATTAACTAATTTTGTTATTTTATTAAAATCACCTATTACTAAATTAGTTAATACATTGGGCGGCGTGACAAGGAGTTTGGTAATAGTGCTTGATGCTATTAAAAGAGAAAAAGAAAAAAATGATAATTAGAAGGAGGAAAAATGGCTGAGTCTAAAGATACAAAAAAGAAAGTAGAAGAAGTAAAAGAGAAGGAAAAGAAGGTGACAAAGGTAAATAAGGCAATTAAAGAACCTGCTAAAAAAGAATCAATAAAAGTAAAGGAAAAAACTGCTGATAAAAAAGTGGGCTTAACAAAAGATGATATTTTAGGTGCTATTGAAAATATGTCTGTTCTTGATTTATCTGAACTTGTTAAAGCACTTGAAGAGAAATTTGGAGTTAGTGCGCAAGCTTTTGCAGCTCCTGCAGGGGCACCAGCTGGTGGCGGGCAGAGTGGAGAAGCTGCTGAGGAAAAAACTGAATTTGATGTTAATTTAAAGTCAGTGGGTGCTAAAAAAATCCAAGTTATTAAAGTGGTTAGAATAGTTACAGGGCTTGGGTTAAGAGAATCAAAGGATCTGGTTGATAAAGCACCTAATACGGTAAAGGAAAAAGTTTCAAAGGAAGATGCTGAAAATATAAAGAAGCAATTGGAAGAAGCAGGCGCTGAGGTTGAAATCGTTTAGTTGGTAATAATAATTATTTAAACATTACTCTGAAAAATATTTTATTTAAAATGTATATTATATTTAAATAGTACATAGGAGAAAATCAATAAAACTGTCGATAAATATATTTGACAATCAATAAATATTTGATAGAATAAAGTTTTGGGATTTTTTCTATTTATTATTTTACTACGTATGATGTCTATTAATGTCAGTATAAATTATATAATAGATTTATATTAGATTCCTGTAATTTTTTTGCTACAGCCAAAGAAGCTAAAAAATAATTATAAAGGGAGAATAAATTAATGCAAAAAATTAAAAAAATCCAAAGGTACAATTTTGGAAGAATTCCTGAAATAATGGAAATGCCTCATTTGCTAGACATACAAAGAAAATCTTTTGAGTGGTTCATGAAAAAAGGGTTATTTGAAGCTTTAAATGATATTTCACCTATAGAAGATTTTACAGAAAGTATGTCTATTAAATTTGTAAGTTGTGGTTTTGGTGAGATAGGATCCAGTGTTGATGAATGTAAAATGCAGGATAGAACGTATTCTATTCCTGTAAGAGTTTTAGCCCGTTTCATTAATAAGGAGACAGGAGAAATAAAAGAACAGGAAGTTTTTATGGGGGATTTCCCAATATTGACTGATAAGGGAACATTCATTATTAATGGTACGGAAAGAGTTATAGTATCTCAGCTTGTCAGATCACCTGGGGTTTATTATGACACAGATATAGATAAAAAAACTGAAAAAGATCTTTTTATGTGTAAAGTTATACCAACCAGGGGATCGTGGATAGAAATAGAAACTGACAAAAAGAATATTGCATATGTGAGAATTGATAGGAAAAGAAAATTTTTACTAACCATATTTCTTAAATCAATAGGTTTTGGGAGCAATGAAGATCTTATAAATATCTTTAGTCCTTATGACGCAACTGGGTGCATTAAGAATACTTTAGAAAAAGATATTACTGAGATTGAAGAAGAGGCGTTAATTGAGATTTATAAAAAATTAAGGCCGGGAGAGCCTCCTACTATTGATAGTGCCAGAAGTTTAATACATGCATTATTTTTTAATCCTAAGAGATATGACCTTGGAAAAGTTGGAAGATATAAACTTGACCAGAAACTTAGCGAGGAAGTTGATAAGAAAATACTTAAAAGGCTCAATGAAATAGATAAAAAAATGAATATAGACTCTGATAATAGATATATTATTAATAGCAAAGATATATTTTTAATAATAAAATATCTGGTTCAACTTATTAGTAATATTGGAGAGATTGATGATATTGATCATTTTGGCAACAGGAGAGTTAAAAATATTGGTGAACTTATACAAAATCAAGTAAGGATTGGCCTTTCCCGAATGGAAAGAGTAGTAAAAGAAAGGATGACTACTCAGGATGTTGAAATGATAACACCAAAATCTTTAATAAATATAAGACCATTGGTTGCAAGTTTAAAAGAGTTTTTTGGGAGTGGTCAGTTATCACAATTTTCAGATCAAACAAATCCTCTAGCTGAAATTACACATAAAAGAAGGCTTAGTGCCTTAGGTCCTGGAGGATTAAGCAGGGAGCGAGCTGGTTTTGAAGTAAGGGATGTTCACCCATCACATTATGGTAGGATGTGTCCAATAGAAACTCCTGAAGGTCCTAATATTGGGCTCATTGGCTCTCTTGCGACATATGCAAGACTTAATGAATATGGATTTGTAGAAACTCCTTACAGGAAAGTTGTAAATGGCAAAATAACTAAGAAAGTAGAATTTTTATCTGCTGATGAAGAAGAAAATTACATGATTGCACAGGCAACAGCTAAAGTAGATGAAAAGAATAATTTTACAGAAGAGAAAGTCCTTTCTCGTTTGGGCAGTGAAATTGTAGCAGTAGAGCCAAAAATGATTGATTACATGGATGTTTCGCCAAGGCAATTATTTAGTGCAGCAGCTTCGCTTATTCCTTTTTTAGAGCACGATGATGCTAATAGAGCACTTATGGGTTCTAATATGCAGCGTCAGGCAGTTCCATTAATTAACCCCGAAGCTCCGCTTGTAGGAACAGGTGTAGAAAAAGTAATTGCTAGAGACAGCGGTGCGATTATAATTGCACTGGACGATGGAGTAGTAAAAGAAGTCTGTGCAGATTATGTAATAATTAAATATAAGAATAAGAAGGCAATAAAACATAATCTGTATAAATATACAAGATCAAATCAGGGCACCTGTATAAATCAAAGACCTATTGTAAATGAAGGGGAAGAAGTTAAAAAGGGCGATGTTATTGCTGATGGACCGTCTACAAGTTTAGGAGAGCTAGCACTTGGTAAAAATTTACTGGTAGCATTTATGTCCTGGGAAGGATACAACTATGAGGATGCTATTATAATATCAGAAAGATTGGTAAAAGAAGATGTACTTTCTTCGATACATATTTCAAAACATGAACTAGAAGCTAGAACTACTAAGCTGGGCCCCGAAGAAATAACCAGGGATATTCCTAATATTAGTGAAGATATATTAAAAAATCTTGATGAACGCGGCATTATAAGAATTGGAGCTGATATAAAACCAGGAGATGTACTTGTTGGCAAGATAACTCCTAAGGGAGAGACAGAGCTTACAGCTGAAGAAAAATTACTAAGGGCTATTTTTGGAGAGAAAGCCCGGGAGGTAAGAGATAGCTCTCTAAAGGTTCCACATGGTGAAGAAGGTAAGATATTGGATGTACAGCTTTTCTCAAGAAAAGATGGGCATGAACTTCCCCCGGGAGTAAATGAATTAGTCAGAGTCTTTATTGCTAAAAAGAGAAAAATATCTGCAGGGGATAAACTTGCTGGCAGGCATGGTAATAAAGGTATTATCTCTATAATTTTACCGGAAGAGGATATGCCTTATATGGAAGATGGAACTCCAATTGATATAATATTTAATCCCTTAAGCGTTCCTTCAAGAATGAATGTCGGACAGGTACTGGAAACTCATCTGGGCTGGGCAGCTAGTATTGGATGGGATAATACAGGAGTTAAAAAGAATAAAAAATGTCCTGTTTACTGCGCATCACCTATTTTTGATGGTGCCAGTGAAGAAGATATTATAGAAATATTTAAGAAGACGAATATTCCTGAAAGCGGTAAAACAAAACTTTACGAAGGGCGCAGTGGGGAAAAAATATCAGATAATATAACCGTAGGTTACATTTATGTTTTAAAATTACTTCATTTAGTAGATGATAAAATTCATGCTAGATCTACAGGACCATATTCTTTAGTAACACAGCAACCTCTGGGCGGGAAGGCTCAATTTGGAGGGCAGAGATTTGGTGAAATGGAAGTGTGGGCGCTGGAGGCATATGGAGCAGCTAGTGCGCTCCAGGAGATGCTTACTATTAAATCTGATGATGTTGTTGGAAGAGTTAAAACTTATGAATCTATAGTAAAGGGAGAGAATATTGGGAAGCCGGGAATTCCTGAGTCATTTAAAGTGCTGGTTAAAGAGATGCAGAGTTTGGCGCTGGATATAGAAGTATTATCAGAAGAAGGAAAAGAAGTTGAAGTGTATAGCCATGAGGATGAAATAATGAAGACTGTAGAAAAGTTGGGCATAGATGTTGAAGACAAAAAAGAATTAGAGAGTAAAAAGAAAGAAGAAACTGAGGATTTAAAAAATCAAGTTAAAAAATAAATTGGAAGGAATTTTTATATGACTGTAAATATAGATGTAAACAATTTTGATGCTTTTAAAATTGGTCTGGCGTCACCAGAAAAAATAAGGTCATGGTCAAATGGAGAAGTTAAAAAGCCAGAAACTATAAATTACAGGACTTTAAAACCTGAAAAGGATGGGCTGTTTTGTGAGAGAATTTTTGGGCCAACCAAGGATTGGGAATGTTACTGTGGGAAATATAAGAGAGTGAGATTTAAAGGAATCATTTGTGAAAGGTGTGGTGTGGAAGTAACGAGATCGAGTGTTAGAAGAGAAAGGATGGGGCACATTGAACTCGCTGCTCCAGTTTCACATATATGGTTTTTTAAGGGTGTTCCCAGCAGAATGGGATATATTTTAGATATTAGCCCTAAGAATTTAGAAAAAGTTCTTTATTTTGATTCTTATATAATAACTTATGTTGATAAAGAAAAGATAAAAGCAGGGGAAGATAATATAAAAAAATTGACTGAAAAAGCTCTGGAGGCAGAAGGAGAATTACATAAGTTGAGATTAAAGGAATTCCAATTAAATAAAAAGGAATTACTGAAAAAATATAAAGATGGAGATGAATTAAAAGAAATTGATGTTATTGAAGATGAAAAAATAATCACAAAAAAGGATCTGGAGTCTAAAATAGCTAAAATTATAAAAGAAACTGATGGGCTTATAAAGGAAGAGGAGGAAATATATAAAGAAGAAATAGATTTAGTAAAAAGAGCAAATACTTTTTTCCATAATTTGGAAGAGAAAATGCTTGTTTCTGACGAAAGCCTGTTCAAAAAAATGCTGGATATTTTTAAAGGATATTTTAATGGGGGGATGGGTGCAGAAGCAGTGAAAGAACTTCTTAAAAATATAGATTGCAAGAAAGAGGTTGAAGAATTAAAATCCATTGTAAAAAATTCTAGGGGACAGAAGAAAAGCAGAGCAATAAAGAGATTAAAAATAATATCTTCATTTATTGATTCAAATAATAAGCCAGAGTATCTAATTTTAGATATTCTACCTGTAATTCCACCTGATCTGCGCCCAATGGTTCAACTGGATGGAGGCAGGTTCGCAACTTCTGATTTGAATGATCTGTACAGGAGGGTGATTAATAGAAATAACAGACTTAAGAAACTTTTAGAACTGAATGCTCCTGAGGTAATTATAAATAATGAAAAAAGA
>JAUWCR010000035.1 GCA_030609215.1 Actinomycetes bacterium
AGATACTACAGGCACACTTTTAACTAAAAGTTTTCCATTCCTATCATAAATATTTCCTCTAGGCGCAGGAATGGTTTTTAACCTTAACATATTTTCCTGTGCCTGTTCAGCATACAGCTGGCCTGTTATTACCTGTAAAAAATATAGTCTTAATACTAAAGCTATTACCAGAGCTAAAAAGAGATAAATTATAATTTTAAGCCTTCTCTTTATACAAGAATCCAAATTCATCCTTTCTTAATCCGCCTGCCTGCAGCAGTGGGAAAATAATAAAAACTAAAATAATATTACAGGAAGGATTTATTAGTATTTCCAGTCCAAATTCTTTCATATTAATACTATAATTAAATAAATAATAAAATAAAACTGAGATAATAAGGCTTAATTCAGTAGTTAGAAAAACTAAAAAAACATAAGTCAAGATTTTTCGCTTAAATCCTATAACTATAATTCTACTAACAATAAATGCACAAATAACATAAATTAACGCACTGAGACCTACTATATTTCCAACCATTAAATCCAGCAGCAGTCCTCCTATAAAACCATATATCATACCATACAACACCCCATCCATTAGGGTAATACCAATAACTGCCACTAAAATTAAATCAAAATTTATATGATATAACTTTAAATGCTCAACAAAAACCAACTGCAATATCAAAAACAATACAAGTAATAAAAAATGTAAAACTCTTAGAAAAATCTTCATAGGATACCACAAATCTTATTTTTTTATCACTAAAACATACTCCATGGTCCAAAAATTAACATACGGGTCTATCTCTATTTTTTTATAAGGATCACCAGGAATTTCTGTAACCCTTTTAACTTTTCCAATAAGTACCTCAGAAGGTATATATTCCCCAAACTCAGAAGTAATTGCTATATCTCCTTTTTGCACTATTTCTTCTGCAGAAATATAATTTAAGTAAATTTTTCCTTCAGAACTACCTTCAATTATACCTAATTTCCTGGAAGAAAGAATTCTTGTGCCGATACTGCTTTGAGAGTCATTGATAAGCCTTACCTTGCATGAATTATTCGCACTAAATATTACTGTACCTACAAGCCCATCTTCATTTATTACTGCCATTCCCTCTAGAACACCGCTGCTCCTGCCTATATTTAAAATAGCTTCAGATTGCCATTTGCTTTTATAAAAACCTATTACTTTAGCTTGCACTGTGTTAAAATCCTTTCTTATTTCAATACCTAAAAGCTCCCTTAATGCATTATTCTCAATCTTTAAATTAATATTTTTGCTATAATCCTTTCGCAGTGCAGCATTTTCTTCTCTTAATACAGCCAGCTTTTCCCCAGCATTAAAAAAATCTCTTATAGAATTTGTTAAATTTGTAACAGGCTTAAAGAATGCAAAGGTTTTTTCCTGAATTGGTTTGAAAAAATCAAGCGTTGATATTTTAACTTTTTTTATTAAATTAGAATCCTTAAAGCTTACTGTAATAACTATCAAACATAAAACAATTATTACAATTAAAACAATAAGATTCCTTAGATTTCTTTTTGTAGGTGTCATTAATAAATAGCTTACCCACTGACTTTTTATCAGCTTCTATTTTTAAAAAAATACAAACTAATTATTGTTTAGAATACCGGAGATATTTTTTTAATGTTGTAAAGTCCTCAACACATTTTCCAGCACCAATTGCTACACATGCAAGAGGGTTTTCTGCCATGTAAACTGGGCAATGTGTTTCTCTACTTATCCTCTCAGCAAACCCTTTTAAAAGTGCCCCTCCTCCGGTTAAAACTATGCCTCTTTTCATTATATCTGAAGAAAGTTCAGGCGGTGTATTATCCAGTACTTCTATGACTGAATTTATTATATCAACTAATGATTTTTCCAGTGCAGACCTGATCTGCTGACTGGTTAGAATAATTGTCTTCGGAAGCCCTGTTACCAGATCTCTTCCATTTACTTCCATCTTTTCCTCATTTTCCAGAGGAAATGCTGAACCAATCTCCATTTTTATTTTCTCAGCAGTCCTTTCTCCAAGCAGTAGATTGTTTTCCTTTTTTAAAAAATATATTATTGCTTCATCCATCTCATCTCCACCAATTCTAAGTGAACGACTTACAACTATTCCGCCCAAAGATAAAACTGCTACCTCCGATGTACCACCTCCAACATCTATAATCATACTCCCTGTAGGCTCATCAATAGGAAGATTTGCACCAATCGCAGCAGCAAGAGGCTCTTCAATTATATATGCTGCCCTTGCTCCAGCCTGTTCAGTAGCTTCTACAACTGCTTTTTTTTCAACAGCAGTTATACCAGACGGAACACAAATTACAATCCTTGGTCTGGCAAAAGCTATATTCCTATGAGCCTTTTGAATAAAGTATCTAAGCATTTTTTCAGTTGTGTCAAAATCTGCAATTACCCCATCTTTTAATGGTCTTATAGCCACTATATTCCCTGGTGTTCTACCAACCATTCTTTTTGCTTCTTTTCCAACTGCTAAAATTCTATTTTTTTCCTTATCTATGGCCACTATTGAAGGTTCGTCAAGGATTATCCCCCTCCCCTTAACAGTAACAAGAGTATTTGCAGTTCCTAAATCTATGCCCATGTCCCTGCCTATTACATTTAAAAAGAAATCAAACATCTATTAACTCCTTAATTTAACCTAGAATTTTATAATTAAATTTTTTAAGTAAATTAACAAATTTAAAAATTGGCAGCCCAACTACATTATAAAAACAACCATCAATTCTCTCTACCAGAGTGCTGCCCAATCCATATATATTATATGCTCCTGCCTTATCAAATATATTTTCTTTTTCAACATATTCTTCAATTTCAACAGAACTTAATTTTCTAAACTTTACCCTGGTGGTCTCAGTATCATACAGATACTTTCCAGTTAAACCATTAAAAATACAAACTCCGCTTATAACTAGATGAGTCTTTCCTGAAAAAAATTTTAAATATTCTTCTGCCTGTTTTTTACTGGATGGCTTTCCAAAATATTTATTTTTTAAATAAACAATAGTATCAAAACCGGTTACTAAAAACTCATTTTTATAACTCTTCTCTAATCCCTCTCCACCTTTACCTGTTGTGATACGATCATAGACATTCCTAGCTTTACTGGAACTATTTAATACCACAGTCCTGTAAGGATTTGATAAATTCCTCTCCAGGTAATCCTTAGGCTCTATTATATCAAAATCCAGTTTTAGAAGCTCCAGAATCCTTCTCCTCCTTGGAGAACTGGAAGCCAAAATAATTTTTTTACGACCTTCTTCTTCTCCCAATATCTGCCAATAAAAAAGCTAATAATAATCCTATTATAGCACCTAGTGTAATATTTATATGAATACTAAAGCTTACATCAATTAAGTATAAATTAAGACTCAAAGAATCAGTACCCACTTTTAGACCCTTGTCAAGAATAGGAATAATATCTCTTAAAATATGGCCCAATACGGCACCTATAATTCCACCAGCAAGTACTATAAAAAAAACTATTGCCCCTCTCCTCTTAGCCATCAATTCACCTACACTAATATTATTTATTATTTTAACTATTATTTAAAAAAAATAACTTTATTTCTCTCGCAGCACTCTCTTTTGAATCTGAACCGTGCACAACATTTACAGTAATATCAGTTCCGTAATCACCTCTAATTGTGCCTGCTTTTGCCTTTTTAGGATCAGTTGGCCCCATAATATCTCTGATTTTTTTAATAGCATTATAACCACTTATTACCATCACTGCTACATTACCAGAAGTTATATATTCCAGTAGCTGCTTAAAAAAGTCCTTATCTCTATGTTCATTATAATGTTTACAAGCAAGCTCTCTACTTATTTTCATCATTTTTAATTTTTCTATATTCAAATCCTGATTTTCAAAATAAGTTATTATCTTACCGACTACTTTTTTACTTACTCCATCAGGCTTTATAATAACCAGGCTTTTTTCCATCTCTTTTTAATCCCTTTTCCATCTCTTTCTAATCTTATTGCTATAAATAGTCCTACCGTGTTGTTTTACAATAAGGACAGACCTTCCAGTCCAGACTTAAAGGCTTCCCGCATTTACTACATGAATTTTTTAGCTTTTTTCTACAATACGGACATATTAAAAAATCTTCTTTTATCTCATTCCCACAGGCTGGACATTGTGTAAGCTTAGAATTTAAGAGTACTTCCATTCTTTTTATTTCAAGATCTCTTTCTACAATATCATCTATAAACTCAGGAGGCCTTAATATTAAATAAATAACCAGTCCTAAATAATTTAAAACAAATACTGCCAATGCCCAAAATACTGCCGATGTATTTCTAAGTCTGGCATCTCTGTATACCCAATATACAAAAGATAACCAAATTATTATTAAAAAAAAGACAAATCCATATATAAGATTTCTCCAGATAGGAAGCTTAAAAAAGTCCATTATATTATTTAAATACTCAAATAAATCCATATATCCTCCAAATAATAAAATACTTAAGAAAAATTTTAAAAATATAATTAACTAGATTATATTAATAACTACACTATATTAACAATTATTTTTCAATTAAACTATACCTTCTAAATTAGTAATTGAACCCGTAATGCATATAATATCATTACTCTTAGAGATTTTTAAAGCAAAATTTAAAGAATTCCCTATATTATCTATCTTGTATACCTCTTTTGGTATACTCCCGCCAGTCTTTTTTATACTTAAAATCTTTTTTACTTCACTTTCCAGGGTATCTATATCCAGACTTCTATCAGTTTGACTTGATGTTAAAATTAATACATCGGTTACTTTGCTGACATCTGTAATCATTGTTTTGTAATCTTTATCCCCAAGCACAGCAAAGATAACTATTTTATTTGCTACTTTAAAATACTTGTTAATATTTTTAATAAAATTTATTATACCTTCAGGATTATGAGAAGCATCTGCAAGTACTGTTGGATTACTTCTGATTATTTCAAATCTCCCTAAAACTTTAACTTCCCTTAAACTTTCTTTTAATAATTCTTCCTTTACTTTTTTATTTACTGTATCCATATAAAGCTCTGCAAGTACTATAGCAAGTGATAGATTAAGAGGCTGATAAGTACCGAGAAGCGGCAAACTTAAGCCTCTGTATTCTGCTGCAGTACCTTTAATATCAAGTTTCCAGCCTCCAAGGTTTGCACTTTGACTGTTAATAATCCTAAAATCCCTGTTATAAATAAATAATCTGGAATCAGTTTCCCTTACTTTCCTGGTAAGAATATCTAAAACTTTCCTGTCATTACTTAATGTAGCAACAGCTGCTTTATTTTTTATAACCTCAACTTTTTCCTTGGTAATCTTACTTATTGTATCCCCAAGAATTTCAGTATGTTCAAGGCTTACACCACAAAGTCCAGCAACTTTTGAATCAGCAATATTTGTAGCATCCCACCTTCCACCCATTCCTGCTTCAAGAACCATTACATCTAAATTCTCATCCTCTGCCAGCTTAAAAGCCATTGCAGCAATTATTTCAAATTGGGTTATAGGTCCGCCTAAATCTAGATCATTTACTTCTTTTATATATTGATATATCCCGTTAAAAAGTTCTGCAAACCTACCTGACTTTATCTGCTCGCCGCAAATCCAAAACCTCTCTGTATAACTATTTATATGAGGTGATATATGGTAACCACATCTTATGCCGTGCTGGTGCAATATATAAGCTAAAATTGTAGCAGTCGAGGTTTTACCATTTGTGCCAACTATATGAATAAAATCAAGTTTTTTGTGGGGATTTCCCAGAAGCTTTAGTATTTTTTCAATCCTGGTAAGACTTGGCTTAATGCCAAAAATAAGGCAGTCATCTAGATATTTACATACCTTCCCAAAATTCACCTTTACTCGCTTTTTTATTTTTTAATATTATTCATTCTCTTCAGTTGTTCATTTAAAACTTTAAGGATTTTGTTGAACTTGTAAAATTTATCTTTCTCCTTCTTTATAATTTCAGACGGTGCTTTTTCTAAAAATTGAGGATTTGATATTTTTTTACCGCTTTTTTCAATATCCTTTTTTATTTTTTCTGCCTCATCTAAAATTCTTTTAATTTCTAAGTCTACATCCACTATATCCAGTATATAAATATATATGCTAGTATTACCCTTTGTGGTTTTAACATAACCCTTTTCTTCTTCAGAATGGCTAAATTCCAAATTGCCTACTTTCACAAGACTGTAGATATATTTTTTATTTTGCCTAAGAATTTCCTCATCTCTGCTATTTCCAGATACTAAATTGACTTTTATCTTTACTGAAGGATTTATATTTAATTCTGATCTTATTTTTCTTATCTCACTTATAACATCAAAAAGAGTAGCTATATCTTTTTCTACATTCCTGTCTAATAGTTTACTACTGAACTCTGGAAATTTTTGAATCATTATACTTTCTCCTTCATGAGGAATATTCTGCCAAATCTGTTCAGTCATAAAAGGCATAAATGGATGCAGCATCCTTAAGTATTTCTCCAGTATATCCCATAATATATATTGAGCAGTTTTCCTGTCATCAGCATCTTCACTACTATAAATCCTCACTTTTACTGACTCTATGTACCAGTCACAGTAGTCATTCCAAAAAAATCTCTGAAGCAGCCTCGAGGCATAAGAGAAATCATACTTCTGTAGATATTTTTCGACTGCTCTTAATACTTTTAAAAATCGTGTTAATATCCACCTATCCCATATATTTAAATTTAGGCTGCTTAGTTTAATATTTTTAATGTTATCTGCATCAGCAATACTCGAGATTACAAACTTTGAGGCATTCCATAATTTATTTGCAAAATTCCTTACACCTTCTATTTTCTCTTTTCCTAAAAGCAGATTTCTGCCAGGAGTCGTAAGAGATGTTAATGTGAATCTTAAAACATCAGCTCCATTTTTATTGATTATTCCCATGGGATCTACAACATTACCCTTTGATTTACTCATCTTCTGTCCTGAAGGATCTGTTACTAATGGATTTATAAAAACCTGACTAAATGGAATGTCTCCCGTAAAGTACAGACTCATCATTATCATTCGAGCAACCCAGAAAAATATAATATCATGCCCAGTTACCAGAGTACTTGTAGGAAAAAAATAATCAAGCTCTGGAGTTTTATCAGGCCAACCCATTGAAGCAAAAGGCCAGAGACATGAACTAAACCAGGTATCCAAGACATCACTATCCTGCTCTAAATTCTTACTTTTGCATTTGTTGCACCCTGAAGGCTCGCTCTCACTTACTATCATCTCACCACAATCCTTGCAATACCATACAGGTATTCTGTGCCCCCACCATAGCTGTCTTGATATGCACCAGTCTTTTATATTTTCCATCCAGTTAAAATATATTTTCTCCCATTTTTTTGGAATAATTTTTACTTTTCCCTCTTTAACTGCATTTATAGCTGGTTTTACCAGCTTACTCATTGAAACAAACCACTGCATCGAAATTCTGGGCTCAACTACAGTTTCGCATCTAGAGCAATGCCCAACTGAAGAAATGTGATCACTTATTAAAATCAAATAACCCTGCTTCTTTAAATCCTCAACAACCTTTTCCCTTGCCCTGTATCTATCCATTCCCTTATATTTTCCTGCATTTGAATTAAGAACAGCACAATCATCCATAATATTAATTTCTTCAAGATTATGTCTCCTACCGATATCAAAATCATTAGGATCGTGGGCGGGTGTAACTTTTACAGCTCCAGTACCAAATTCCATATCTACAAAATCATCTTCAACGATAGGTATTTTCCTATTCATAAGAGGGAGCAAGACAAATCTATTAATGTATTTTCTGTAGCGCTTATCTTTTGGATTTACTGCAACTGCAGTATCTCCAAGCATAGTTTCTGGTCTTGTAGTTGAAACAACAATACAATCACTACTGCTGGGTTTACCAGTTTTTTCATCAATTAAAGGATACTTTATATCCCAAAGACTCGCTTTCTCTTCCCTGTGTTCTACCTCAATATCTGAAATTGCAGTAAGACATCTGGGGCACCAGTTAACCATATAATTTCCTCTACGAATAAGACCATCATTATAAAGGATTACAAATTCTTTAATTACGGCACGAGTATAATCTTTATCTAATGTAAACCTTATGCGATCCCAATCACAGGAACAGCCCAGTGATTTTAACTGTCTTATAATTCTACTGCCATATTCTTCCTTCCACTTCCAAACATTCTCAACAAATTTTTCCCTGCCTAACTCAAACCTGTTTACGCCCTTTCTATTAAGTTCTTTTTCAACTACATTTTGAGTAGCTATACCAGCATGGTCCGTTCCTGGTATCCATGTTGTGGCAAACTGTTTCATGCGCCAGTATCTTACAACAACATCCTGTAAAGTATTAACCAGAGCATGGCCCATATGCAAATATCCTGTTACGTTAGGGGGAGGTATTACTATGCAGAAAGGTGATTTTTGTTTATCAATATGACCATAAAAATATTTATTCTCAAACCAAAATGAGTAATTTTTTTGTTCAAATTCTTGAGGGTTATACTTATCTTTTATCTTATCAAACATATCAAGCTAGCTTTTCTTCATCTTTTAAGTAATTCTCATCCTCAGAATCAGTAAGCAGAAGTGGCTCAACTTTTTTCTCTACTACCTTTTTCGTTATTACACATTTTCTTATATCCATTCGGGTAGGTATTTCATACATAACATTTAGCATTGTGTCTTCCATTATAGATCTGAGTCCTCTTGCACCTGTTCCTCTCTTTAAAGCCAGCCTTGCAATAGACTTTAGGGCATCTTTTTTAAATATTAAATCTACATTATCCATACTAAATATTTTTTTATACTGTCTGACCAATGAATTTTTTGGCTCTACTAAAATATTAACCATGTTATCCTCTGTCAGACTGGAAAGTGTAGACAGCACTGGAAGCCTGCCTATAAACTCAGGAATCAATCCATATTTTAGTAGGTCTTCTGGTAAAACCTGGGCAAATAGTGAATCAATTTTTTCTGTTCTTTTTTGTATTTTGTGAGATACAAAGCCTATACTATTCTTATTTAATCTTTTCTCAATTATCTTTTCCAATCCTCCGAAAGTACCGCCACAGATAAATAAAATATTTGCTGTGTTAATTTGAATAAAATCCTGATGTGGATGTTTCCTGCCCCCATGTGGAGGGACATTGGCTT
>JAUWCR010000052.1 GCA_030609215.1 Actinomycetes bacterium
TCCCAATGAAACATTATTTACCATAACTTTAGGAGCTCCTAATTCTGAAATTATTTTAGAAAAAGGCACCATAACATAATTAATATCTTTCCTCGCCTTTTTAAAATCTCCGATATTGCAATCATCTTCATCATAAACAATATATCCTCCATATGTTACTTCTTCCTGATGAAGTCTAATGGTCTCCTCATTCAACGCCACCAAAATATTTATATTTTTACTGGTGGAGAAAATTTCATTAGAGCTTATTCGGGTGGTATAAGTATTGTGCCCGCCCCTTATTAAGGAAGAATATTCGTTGTTGTCAATAACAGAATATCCCTTTTTGGTAAAGATCTTTGAAAAAATTTTTCCAGTGGATAATATTCCAAAACCAGCTTCCCCACCAATTTTCCAGCTTAAATTTGAGACTTTCATTGATTTCCCTAATTTTTTAAATTAATTTTTAATATTAATATAATGATATTACCCGGGCAATTTATTTGCAACTATTCACCTTAGCTCTATTCAGGCTCATGTTTATATAAATCAATTATCTAAAAACATATCAGAGGTCACTTTTTAATTTTCATAGCAAAATTATAACTTTTTTAAGATAATAAGTTTTAGTTTTAAATATTATAAAAAATTATACGAAAAGGAATACCATTAAGAATAATATTAGAATATTTTTTAAGCCCCCAGTTATATCCTGGGCTCTATATGACTTTGCCAATACTTCATTTGCAGTGGTTATAATTACCATAATTTTTCCGGTTTATTTTACCAGCATAATAGTATCCCCGGAAATTTATTCCCAAAATTTTGGAGACCTTATGTGGGGAATTGCCACCGGTGTTTCTATGATAATCACATCCTTTCTGGCACCGGTATTCGGTGCAATTGCAGATACCTCAAGATCCAAAAATAAATTTTTGACTTTTCTTACTATAGCCTGTATTTTTTTCACCTTCCTCTTATATTTCTTAAAAGAAGGAATGGTTGCCCAGGCTGTAATTTTATTTATTATTTCTAATGTTTTTTATCAGACTTCAATGATGTTTTATAATTCATTCCTGCCACAGCTATCCTCAAAAAAAAATACCGGGATTATATCCGGTTTTGGCTTTTCAGTAGGCTACCTGGGAGGTTTTTTATCTTTAATCTTAATCTATCCTTTCGTAAGAGGAGGGCTGGAACCGTCAAATTTATCAAATATTAAAATTACTTTTCTAATTACCGGTATATTCTTCCTGGTATTTTCAATACCATCTTTTATACTTCTCAAGGATTCAGCGGCTTCTAAAAGCGTAAAAATCAACACCTCTTATACTTCGTATGGATTTAAAAAACTAGCAAATACTTTAAAGAATATAAAAAAGTTTAAGAATCTTACAAAATTCTTAATTTCATATTTTCTTTTCAGTAATGCTTTCTCTATTCTAGCTCTTTATGCAGCTATCTACGCTAAAAATACCCTGAATCTTGGGCTGCTCGAAATAACCATGCTTTTTATATTAGGACATATACCCACTATTATAAGTTCTTTTTTCTTTGGCTGGCTAACCGATAAGATAGGTCCAAAAGTAACCATTACTATAACTTTAATCATGTGGATTATAATAATACTTCTGGTAACTGCTTTTAATATAAGAACAGTGTTTTATATATGCTGGATATTGGCTGCTATCTCTACCGGATCAACTCTGCTAGCAAGCAGAAGTCTTATGACTTTTCTCATACCCCGGGATAGTGAGGCTGAATTTTTCGGCTTTTATTCCATAAGCGGCAAGGTGTCCTCCATTATAGGCCCTGTTGCCTTCGGGGTAATATCCTTTATCACCAAAAGCCAGAGAATAGCCCTGCTAAGTACTTTATTTTTTCTTATAAGTGGACTTGTAATTTTACAATTCGTAAAAGTTGCCGCATACAGACTAAGAGACTTTGATATGAACCCTAAAAGTTGAACACACGTTTAACTAAACACAGAAAATTTTAATTATTTTGCTATGTCTTTTTGTTCAACTATTACTTTTTTTATGAATTCTATTTCTTTTTCGGTAAGGTCTTTTATCTTTTTATAATTTGAAACAACACTATTTACGATCTCATTATATTTTTCCCTGGTTATGTTCTTAATCCTGCTGGCTTCTCCTTCAACTTTACTTCCTATATCTTTTGCTATTCTTTTTATATCCGCTCTTAACTCTTCACCAGTTTTAGTAGTCAAAAATAGTGCTGTAACTGCCCCTGCTACAAATCCCAGAGCAAATCCTATAAAAACACCCTTTGCGGTTCCTGATCCATTATTGCTCATAAAATCCTCCTGTGTCCTTAAACAAAAGTTTTCTTAAATAGTATATCTATTATACATATTATAAAAATTATTTTTAATATATTTTCAATAAAAAAATTTAAATCTTTTCCAAAAGGATTTTTTAAGTATTTTTAGCTTCTGTAGTTATAAAAATAGTTGGAGTTAGCCTGTAAGCCGAGTTCTGTGCTAAATAGGATATAATTTCTTGGTTTGTCTTGCAAGAAAAGAAAAAAACAAATACCACCCATTTAATTGAAGCCGGGGTTGATCTTTTTAAGGTTCAAAAGTTATTGGGTCATTCAAGTTTGGATACTACAAAAATTTATATTAATTTTAACAGCTCACAGATGGCAAAAGCTGTCGATAGGTTATAGGCAAGGATCTGGCCAGTTATATAATTTAAAAGATACTCCCAGAAAGCCGGCATTGGTAAAATAGTTTCACCCCACACATACGCAACTCACTACTACAGACAAACCAAAGACATAGAAACACTAAGGCATATCCTGTGGGCCACTCAGACATAAGCATTACTACCACAATCTACACACCCTGGCAAACATAGATGTAGAAAACAACATGAAATCTTTTACATGGTTTTATAAAAACCTTGTAAAATAATTGGGAACATAAAATTCTTTTATGCCAGAGTGGTTTAATTAGAAAATATATAATTTATTCTAATGACTATTTAAAAAACTAACAAATTAATAATTTCATTAAAAGTTATGCTTCTGCCCCTGTTATTATAGATACTATTTCATTTGTGTTTGTTTTATCCTTAATCCTTTCCCCAACTTTTTTGCCATTTCTTAAAACAATTATTCTGTCTACTAATTCAAATACATGTGCAATATTATGACTTATTACAATAATTGATATGCCTAATTCATTTCTTAGTCTTTTAATTAAATCTATTACCTTCCTTTCTTGCTTTACACCTAAATTATTTGTTGGTTCGTCAAAAATTAATATTCTACCACCCCAATATACCGCTCTTCCTATTATAACAGCTTGTCTTTGGCCTCCAGAGAGATTATACACTGGTAAATTTATATCTTTTAGCTCTATATTTAATTTATTTAGAGTTTTTCTAGTTTCTTTATTCATAAAATTATAATCTACGAATTTAAAAATTTTTCCTAGAAAACTTTCCCTTATTTTTTCTCTTCCCAAAAACAAATTTAAAGAAGCATTTAAAATCGGTATTAATCCCTGGTCTTGATGAACGGTCTCGATACCATACTTTTTGGCAGCATTAGGATTATTTATATTAGCCTCTGTTCCATTGACAAAAATTTCTCCAGAGTCTTTTTTGTAAACTCCCGAAATAATTTTAATTAGAGTAGATTTTCCTGCACCATTATCTCCAACAATAGCAATTATTTCTTTTTCATAAAGTTTAAAACTAAAATTATCTACAGCTTTTATTCCACCAAAATATTTGTAAAGGTTTTTAACTTCTAAAATTGGTGTATTGTTCATTTTTTCATTTCCTTTAAAAACTTGAATAATAATCAAACATCCTTGCCCAACTTAATTTATCTAATATTATATTATTATTTTACTGTTAAATTTTTACCAAAAAAATACATATAATTACTATTTTCAAAAACTATAATACCCTTCAACTTACCTCCGGAATTGCCTAAAACTTCATTCAAATTAAAATTTTATCATATTGTTTTCTTTAAATAGTGTGGCCTCTCAGAATCTTCTTCTTAACTAACACTCCAAACTAAAGACTAAAATGAGATTCTGAAAGACCCCACATTCATAAAACTAATTTACCAACAAACAAAATAATCAACATAAAATACTACAATATTAGCCTATAGGTTCACCTTTTTCTAATCTTTCAATATATTCATCTATATTTGTTTCATCAACTCTTAGAACTCCTGTGTCACCAGATTCTAAAGGAATCCCATTAACAATGTAATCATATAGTGCTTTAACAGGCAAATATCCTTGTTTGAATGGATCCTGGCTCAATGAGGCATTAGTTGCACCAGCTGCGATATTATCTAGCGTCTCAGGCAAAAGGTCATGTCCAACATGATATATCTTACCAGCTAAATTTTCTCTTAGAAGCGCTCGACCAAAAGCAGGTGTAGTAACTGCATCAAGAGTTGCTGCACCTTTGAGATTAGGATTTGCTAGTAGAGCACTTTCTATAGCAGCATAACAAGCCTGTTCTTCTACGCCTGTATTAACAATTCCAACAATTTCTATATCTGGGTATTCTTCTAAGCCCTCTCTTACGCCTTGTTCCCTATCGTTTGACCAAGCTGCCGCTGCATCACAGCTGAATATTAATACCTCTCCTTCTGTTCCCATATACTCAACTAGAATCTCAGCTTGAGTCCTTCCAGACTGGACAAGATCCTGACCATAGAATGCGAGCCTTTCTGAACCAGAAGCATCACTGTTAAAAGAAACAGTTGGTATTTCAGCATCTAGTGCTTCCTTTATGATGGGATTTAAAGCTTCTGCACTAACATTTGAAATCGCTAAACCATCTACTTGTAAAGTTATTAAATCTTCAATGATTCTTACCTGCTCTTCAACATCAGGTTCAACTGGTCCAGTCATTTCAGCATCTATCCCTAATTCCTCAGCAGCAGCGTCTACGCCTGCTTTTATAAGCTGTGCAAAGACTATGCCCGTATTATGATATACAACTCTTATCACAAGTTCCTCTGGCTCTTCTACTACTGGCTCTTCTACTACTGGCTCTATCTTACAAGCTGCACTGGTAACTGATAAAGAAACAGCAAAAATAACAGCCAATAAAATTATTATGTTTTTTCTCATGTTTGATTCACCCCCTTTTTTTAAAAATATAGGATTTAGCATTAATTTTGAAATAATTTTAATCATATCATCACCTCCTCTTGTGTTAATTTAGTAATAAAATCACCTTAAATTTCTAAATTTGAACAATTTGCAATTAGGTAGTTTCCCTCCTAGTCCACATATCTATTCCTACTGCCCCAATAATAACTAAACCTACAAGCAACATTTGCCAGAATGGAGATATCCCTAATAACACCAATCCATTCCTTAAAACTCCTATTATCAAAACACCAATAAAAGTGCCAAGTATAGTACCTTCGCCACCTTTTAAAGTTGTCCCTCCAATAATCACAGCAGCAATAACTTGAAGTTCCAAACCAGTACCTGTTGTACCTGTAACATTTGCAAGAAAAGCCAAGCTTACTATACCCGCCAAAGCACAAAGCAATCCTGTGATCGAAAATGCCATTACTTTGATTATTTTAACATTAATACCCGATACTCTAGCAGCAATTTGATTGCCACCAACTGCTCTCATGTGACACCCGTAAATGGTCTTATTAAATATAATATAACCAATAATAACGATTGCTAATAAAAAAATAGACATCATTGGGATAGTATCAAATATTTTACCTTGTCCTATAAATAAAAACTTATCTAGATTAGGGTCAATTACAGTTCTCCCACTAAGGCTTATAGGGAGGCCGCGACTTAAAATCAATGCTGCCCCTCTAACCACACTCAACATTCCAAGAGTTACTATTAACGAGGGAATTCTTCCATATGTAGCTAATATACCATTAACTATCCCAACTACTAGTCCTGCTAACATTCCCACTATTATAGATGACCCTATAGTAAATCCATTTGTCATTGCTAAGCCAGTAATAACAGCTGAAAAAGCATAAGATGCACCCACTGATAAATCTATTTCACCTGATATTATAACCATTGTCATGCCTACAGCCATTATACCTAAGAGTGAGACTTGTCTGACTACATTCAATAAATTATTTACTCCCAAAAAATATGGAGAGGTTACTGCAAATATTAATGATAACAATATTAACCCAGTGAAAATACCTGTTTCTCTAAATTTAAACAATGCAATAAACTTTTTAAAAACTAAACCTCTTTTCATACCTGATATTTCCTTCTTTTCTTCAACCCCCTCATCTATCATTTTCATTTCAACTCTCTTATTAAAATTATCAAAATCAATTTTTCTTCTATGCTCTTATTGGGTATTTTCCATATTTATACGCTGAGTCAAATAAAGAAATTATATTTTCAGGACTTATATTCGGTTGTATTATATGAACCTGGTTAAATATAAACCCTCCATCTGGTGCAAAATCTTTTATTCTTCTTTTTACCTCTTCTTCAACATCTTTTGGAGTCCCACCTGGAAGCGCCCTCTGGGTATCGCAGCCTCCACCCCAGAATGTTATTTTGTTTCCAAATTTAGATTTAAGCATTTTTGAATCCATATTAGCTGCTGAAACCTGCACGGGATTTATTGCATCTATTCCCATTTCAATAAAATCATCTATTACCTCACTTATAGATCCACAACAATGTACAACCAAATAGGCTTTTGAATTTTCCTTTATAAATTGCCATAATTTTTTTTGCCTTGGTTTTACAATCTCCCTGTAAAGTTCTGGATTTATTTCAAGTCCACTTTGCATCCCAATATCCTCTCCACCTACCATTATTATATCTACATAATCAACAACTCTATCTAGATACCTTTTTGCATATTCAATATTTACTTTAACCAGTTTATCTAGTAACTTTTCAACAAACTTTCTGTTTTTAACTATATCAACCAGGAATCTTTCATATCCCATTAGTCCAGTAGCTGCTTCATAGATACTCCCACCGAAATTTCCCACTAAAGCATAATTAGAGTTTTGGCTCCAATATTTTGCTTCCTCCTCCAAACCATTTAAATAAATATCAAGATTATTAACATCGGGAAGCTTGTAGAAAGAAAAGGGAGCCGGCCAAACAAAATCATCCAAATCTTCAATAGTCGCATCTTCCAAAGGCCGATATACGTGGTCAAAATAGTAACCCTTATAAGGCATCTTAGCTACAACAATATCACCATCATAGGCTATCTTTGAACCATCAGGAAGGATAACTGGCCTCCATTTATCAGGGACATAACATATTGAACTATCAGCGAGTCTTTCTTCTCTCCATTTGTCAACTCGGGGTAGTATTGCTTTTAAATCAACATTAAATCTTTTTAAAACAGGTTCATCAGGAATGACTATTTGTTGATATACATCAAATATTCTACAACTACATTTTATGCCAAGATACTCACACAATTTATTATAAGCAATAGCAGAAATTCCTGAAGGACCAATGCTACCCAAGTCTATTGGCACTCTATCAGGCTCTTTATGTTCAAATACCATTTTTACTCTCTCTTTGGAATTCACTTTAATTCCTCCTAAATATCTTAGTAAGATAAATATTTTAATTTCAAAAACATCTATAATCTTCCAATATTACTACAAGAATTTAAAAAACTACCTCTGATAACAAAATAATATTGGAATAGGAAGAAAATTCTCCAGTTCTAATAACTGCTTTCGCCAAGCTAATCTTTTCCTTAAAATCTTTATGATCAATCTCTTCTATTTCTATTCCTGATAATAAACTTCTTACATCATTATAGATTTTAGGGCTATTTCTCTTCATTTCTTTTGCTAAAATTGCCTTTCCAACTTCTAACTCTACTAATATTGAACTCAGCACATCTATAAACTGTGGGATATTTTTTGATACAGAAACATCTATTAACTCAACACTATCAGGTATCGGTAAACCAGCATCAGAAATTACTATATAATCACCGTGGCCCATAGAGGCTATAACTCTGGATATCTCTATATTTAAAATACCTGACTTCTTCATAATATTATCCTTTTTACTATTTTCTTTTTAACCAAAAAACTGCTATTTTAAAAAAAAATTAAA
>JAUWCR010000112.1 GCA_030609215.1 Actinomycetes bacterium
ATACCATTATTATCTTTATAATAATTTATCCTTAAAGATTTTAAAAAATATATCTTTGTCAAAAGTTATTAATTTCAATTTCAAATTTGATTTTTTTATTTTAAAAATATCCTCTGGTTGTATATCAATATTCTTCCTTACTCCATCAACATTTAAACTGGCATTTTTATTTCTTGCCTTTATTCTAACTTTCAATTCATTTTTTGGACTTATAACAATACTTCTACTGCATAATGTATGGGCACATATAGGAGTTACAATCATTACTTCATTTTTTGGTTCAACTACAGGACCGCCTGCAGATAGAGAATATGCTGTGGAGCCAGTCGGTGTTGAAATTATTACACCATCAGCCCTAAAATTCATTACAGGAAAATCATTTATTATTACTTCAACTGTTATTAATTTTGCAAACATAGTCCTATTAATAGTAAACTCATTTAAGGCAATATATGGATTATTATCATCACTTATTATTTTTTCATTTCTATATATTACTGCTTCTATTAACATTCTATCTTCTATTTTATAAGTTTCTTTTAAAACATATTCTAAAGCTTTATACATATTTTCTATATTGACTTCAGCCAGAAATCCTAAATTGCCAACATTAATACCCATTATTGGAATTTCCCTTTTAAATGAATATTTAGAAGCCCTTAGGAAGGTACCATCTCCCCCAACTGATATTAATGAATCTACCTGCGAAGTAAAATCTTTCTCTAAATGTGCTGGAAGCTTGTACATATCTGGCATTTTATCGCCATCAAGTAAAAAAACATTAATTTTTTTTCCAATTAAGATATCATAAATTTCCTTTGCAATACTTAATGCTCTTTTGTTTTTATTATTGGAAATTATACCTATATTTTTCATTTCATGTATTATTTATTGATTTAAAAAAAATATGAGACTCATCTACAACTTCTTCAACTATTTTATCATAATTTTTAATTGTTTTTTCCTTTTTTATAGATTTTTTCAAATAAACCCAGTATTCAATATTTCCTTTTGTTCCTTTTAACTTTGAATAAGTTAGTTTTTTTATTTCTACTGGCTGTTTTCTAATAAAACCTATTATATCTAATAAGACTTTAGAATGTAATTTTTTATCTTTAATTATTCCTTTTTTTTCAACTTCATCTCTTGCTATTTCAAATTGTGGTTTTATTAGTATCAAAATCTCTCCATTATCACATGTAATATCTAAAATTTTTTTAAAAATTGTTTTTACGGAAATAAAAGAAACATCCACAACGGTAAAATCAGATAAAAATGGCAATTTTTTTTTATCCAGATATCTTACATTTGTTCTTTCTAAAATAATTACCTTTGAAGATTTTCTTAAATTCCAGGATAACTGTCCATATCCAACATCAATTGTTATTACTTTTTCTGCTCCATTTTTAATCAGAAAATCAGTGAAGCCGCCTGTTGAGGCTCCAACGTCAATTGCCTTTTTCCCGCTTATTCTAAGATCCAATTCATTAAAAACCTTTTCTATTTTTATTCCGCCTCTTGAAACATAGGGAATTTTTAAAATAATTTCTACTAAAGAATTGGAATTAACAGAGGTGCCTGGTTTATCAATTACTTTCCCATCAATTTTAATTCTTCCTTCAAGAATTAATGCTTTTGCCAAAGTTGTCGATGGAACTAATTTCTTTTCAATTAGCAGCGATATAAGTTTTTGCCTATTACTTTTCAAGTTTTTCTAGTGAGTAAAAATTTGGTAATATTTGCTAACTCTATACAATCTATATCCATGCTACTTAATATTTCTAAAGCTCTTTCTATATTTCCTTCAGCAATTTCTTTTGATTTCTTAATTCCCCAAATGCTTGGGAAAGTATTTTTTTTCTGTTTTTTATCTTTTCCAACTGTTTTGCCTGCTTCTTCCTTACTTGAAGATATGTCTAGAATATCATCAGTTATTTGAAAGGCTATTCCAATGTTTTTAGAAAATTCTGTTAATTTATCAAGATTATTTTTTCTTGCTTTACTTAATATTGCACCACACCTAACAGAAGCTGTTATTAGCTTGCCAGTTTTGTTTTCATGCATATAATTAAGTTTTTCCTTTGTTATTTTTTTTCCAGTATAAAAAACATCAACTATCTGACCAGCAACCATACCTAGTGCACCTGTAGCACTTATAATTTCATTTAAGATTTTCAATTTTTTTCCAGGTTCAGCTTTCTGATAATCAAAAATAATATTAAAAGCTTCTGCGAACAGGGCATCGCCTGTAAGTATTGCAATATCTTCGCCAAAAACTCTGTGGCATGTTGGTCTCCCTCTTCGTAAGTTATCATTATCAATTGAAGGCAGGTCATCGTGTATTAGAGAATATGTATGTATAAATTCTATTGCACAAGCTGTTGGGAATACATTTTCATAATCATTGCCAAGACTTTTTGCTGTTAAAAGGCACAATATGGGCCTAAATCTCTTGCCTCCATTTTTAATACTATAGTTAATTGCTTTCCTCAATATATCCGGGCTTTTTTCATATCTCTTTAAATAATAATTCAGTTTTTCATTAACTTTCTTTATTAATAAATTAGGATATAAAACCTTTGACGAATTATTAATTTTATTTAAACTAAACATAATTTTTTAGCATTTAAATTTGTAAATTCTCTTTTAATTATTACATGAAATCTGTAATTTTTTATTTTTGTATTAATTAAATTAATCTTTAATATCTACTAAAATCTTTCCAAGTATTCCATTTATGAATTTTGGTGTGTCTTTCTTTTGGCCAAGCTTTTTAGCAATTTCTATAGCTTCATCAACCGATACTTTCAAGGGTATATCGTCCACGTATACCATCTCGTAAATAGCTACCCTTAAAATATTTCTATCTATAATAGCAATTCTTTCAATAGTCCAATTTTTAACAACTTTTTTTATAATATCATCAATTTCTTTCTTATGCTTGCATACGCCTAATACTAGCCTGGTAGTGAAATCATCATATTTTTTACCAAACAATTTTTCATTATTTAAAATTTCTATTATATCCTTATTTAAAAGATCAGTTTGGTATAATAGGATTATAGCTCTTTCCCTGCTTTTCCTTCTTGTAGTTTTAACCATAATCAGCTACTAAACATATAATTGCTATGTTGCTATTCTCTGTATAATTCTTTTTCTTTATAGAATTTTCATACCTTAAAAATATGGTACAAGATCACTTGTTTACCCTTGCGATATACTCGCCTGACCTTGTATCTATTTTAACTATATCACCTTCATTTATAAATAAAGGCACTTGTATTTTTGCTCCAGTCTCTATTTCTGCTGGTTTTAAACTTGCACTTACAGTATCTCCCTTAACACCTGGCTCAGTTTTCATTACTTTTGCTTCAATAAAAATAGGAAGATTAATTGATATAGGATTTTCTTTATAAAATTGTATTGTAACTTCTATATTTTCCAATAAAAATTTCTTATTATCTCCAATCTGTTCCTCATTTAATGGAATTTGCTCATATGTTTTACTGTCCATAAAAATATAATGTTCATCCTTGTACAAATACTGCATTTTCTTGGTTTCCAAAATAGCCTGTTCCATTTTCTCGCCGGCTCTAAATGTTTTGTCAATAATAGAACCATTATTCAAATTTTTTAATTTTGTTCTAACAAATGCTCCACCTTTGCCAGGCTTAACATGCTGGAAATATAAAATCTCATATAATGTATCTTCGTAATTTATGGTTTTTCCTTTTTTAAAGTCGTTACTACTTATCATTATTATTCCTAAATTTAAAATTTATTATTATCTTTTTTTACTGATTATATTATAGTACTTACTTACTATATTATTCTAATTCTATTAATATTTTTGAAGATTTATAAAGATTTTTTATACCATTTTTCTTAACAATTACTAAATCTTCAATCCTAATTCCGCCAAAATTTTCAATATATATTCCTGGTTCTATGGTTATAACCATATTCTCTTTAAGAATTGTTTTTTCACTTACTCCAATTCTTGGCTTCTCGTGTACCTCAATTCCTACTCCATGCCCTAAACCATGACCAAAATTTCTGCCATATCCTTTTGATTTTATAAAATTTCGTGCTTTTTTATCTAAATCAGCACATGTTATACCTTCTCTGCAATTATCCAGAGAAATATTTTGTGCTTCTAAAACTATATCATAAATTTTTTTAAATCTGGAATAGTTTTTATATTCCCCATTTAGAATAGTTCTTGTAATATCTGAGCAGTAATTATCAAATCTTGCACCAAAATCTAAAAGTATTATTCCATTACCTATTTTTTTTCTTGAAGGTAAATAATGCGGCAATGAAGAATACTCATTATTCGCTACCACTGGATCAAATGAACTTCCCTCAGCATCAAAGCTAATCATTTTGCTTTTAATCTCGTTTGCAAGTTCAATTTCAGTAAATTTATTTAATACTGATGACTTAAAGTTAATAATATAATTAAATACTTTATCAACAACACTGCAGGCTTTTTCTATTTTATATAGTTCAATATCATCCTTTACTACTCTTAAATTTTCTACCGCATCAATAACACTTATTAATTTTTTATTTTGATTACTCAAATATTTCTCTAATTTTTTAAAATCTTCATGATTTATATTTTGGCCATCAACTCCTATAATTTTTTCATTATAATCTATTAATATTTCTGCCAGTTTCTTATACTTATTTTTATTATACTGAATAACTTTCAAATCATTCAATCTAACAGTTTTTTTTGCTTGCTCTAAATAGATGAAATTAACAAGTAGATATAAATCATTATCTATAAGTAATAAAATGCTTTCAGAATCTTTACCATAAAATCCAGTCAAATAAAATATATTTTCATCTTTTAATATTATTAAATTACTGGAACTAAAATTTTTATTTTCTAATTCTTTTTTTAACTTATATATTCTTGATTTATAATATTTTTCTACCATCAATTTAAATATATTTTTGTATTAAAATAATCATGAGTTTAAAAATGTATATTTATCTTATGTTCTTTTTTAACTATTCATTTAATTCAGCTATATAGATTAGAGCTAATTTATATACATCTAGTCCAAACCCGCTTAATATACCTATAGCTGCTGGCGAAATAACAGATTTAGATCTCCATTCCTCTCTTGAATATATATTTGAGATATGAACTTCTATGGTTGAAATTTTACTTGATACTATGGCATCATGAATGCTATAACTATAATGAGTAAGTGCACCA
>JAUWCR010000095.1 GCA_030609215.1 Actinomycetes bacterium
ATAGTTTAGCTTAAGTAAAAATAAATCAACCCCAAAGCAGCTGCCAGTATATGCATATGGAGATTTCGAATCGTCAAAATTAGCTCCCCGGACTGGTCGATATTGATAACAGATATTAAATTACTGTTGTTTGTTCATATATGTCTCTTATTTTTTGCGATATGCATCTTTGCGGTGACAAATAATGTGTAGCTGGATTTCCTGACCAACGATATCATAACGTAACCTGTAATCTCCAATTCTAAGTCGCCAACGGCCTATCTCGACATTTGCTAGCTTCTTAAGATCTCTGGCAGAGAAGGGATCTTGTTTAAGCTCCAGGAGCGCTTTATTGACCCTGGATTTGGACTCAGTAGGAATTTTCCTTAAGTCTTTTAAAAAGGTTTTCGAGGGAACGAGCTTATAGATTTTAGCCATCTCGCTATCCTCGAAGAATTCTAAAGATGTCCTCCTCGGTTTCTACCTCACCAAGTTCAAACTCTTTTTCGCTTTGGATAAGAGCCTTACTGATCTTGGGGTCATTAAGCTCTGTGCCAATTTCTAAAATTTCTATATAATCCTCAGGGCTGAGGATTACAGCAGCCAGTTTCCCTCTTCTTTTTATAAAGTAAGTGAAGTCTTTTTTACTGACCTCATCCAGTAGCTGGCCGAAGTGGACTCTAGCATCGTGGGCGTCTATTGTTTTAGTAATTGTTCTTTCCTTCGTGGGATTAATATTAATTACCTCCTAATCAATTGATTGATGGAACCATATTCTCATAATTTTTTTAGTCTGTCAATATCTATTGCTAAATATTGGTACCTGGGAAGAATTCATTTTTAAACTTTAAATGATAAAAGAGATACTGTGGTGACTAGTGGGAGTTCAAATCATCAAGATTGGCTCCCCGGGTAGGACTTGAACCTACAACATTTCGGTTAACAGCCGAACGCTCTACCATTGAGCTACCGGGGAACAAAAAGTTTAGACTGTGATATTATAATATAAAGGAAGTATATTTCAAGCAAATAATTTGACAGCTAATAATTTTACTTTGTGACAAGAAAATACTTAAGTCTCCAAAAAATCCTTTAAAGCTCCACTTCTATTGGGATGTCTGAGTTTACCTAAAGTTTTAGACTCTATCTGCCTTATTCTTTCCCTGGTTACACCAAACTCTCTGCCAACCTCCTCTAACGTTCTAGGATGCCCGTCCTGAAGACCAAACCTAAGTTGTATAACTTTCCTTTCTCTATCATTTAAGGTGCCTAATACTTTCTGCAGTTGCTCCTGGAGCATTGTAAAAGATGCAGCATCTGATGGAGCTTCAACTTCAGAATCCTCTATAAAATCTCCGAGATGACTATCTTCTTCTTCACCTATAGGTGTCTCAAGTGATACAGGCTCCTGAGATATTTTCATAATTTCTCTTACTTTCTCTGGAGAAAAATCCATATGCTTTGCTATTTCTTCAGGAGTTGGTTCTCTGCCAAGTTTCTGCAGCATCTGTCTTTGAGTTCTTATTAACTTATTAATAGTCTCCACCATATGCACAGGAATTCTAATAGTTCTTGCCTGATCTGCAATAGCTCTTGTAATAGCCTGCCTTATCCACCAGGTCGCGTATGTTGAAAATTTATAACCTTTAGTATAATCAAACTTTTCTACCGCCCTAATTAGTCCTAAATTCCCTTCCTGTATAAGGTCTAAAAATAGCATTCCTCTGCCTACATATTTTTTTGCTATACTCACCACTAACCTTAAATTTGCTTCAACCAACCTGCTCTTTGCATCCATATCTCCTTTTTCAATTTTTTTAGCCAGCTGAACTTCCTCAATAGCAGCAAGAAGCCTAACCTTGCCAATTTCTTTTAAATACATACGGACCGGGTCATTTGTTGGTGATTTTATTGTAAAATCTAATTTCTTCTTTAAATTCTCTTCTTTTTTTCTTTGTATTATATTGTCAATATCCTCATTATCCTCACTAACAATTTCAATCCCCAGATTCTGTATTACATCATAAATATTTTCTATTTGCTCCTTTGTTAAATTAATATCCGAAAGAGTCTCACTTATCTCTTCTGTAGTAAGTAAGCCTTCTTCTTTACCCTTACCTATTAATTCTTTTACTTCTTCTAATTTAAACTCAGACACTTTTTTCATAATTTAATCACCTTAAAATATATCTAAAAATATATCATAAACATTTATTTAAATAACCAGCAAACCAAATATTAAATTTTATATGGTATTATTAAAAAATCAAGTTATAATTAATTTCCTTTTTTCTTTTTCTAGTTCATTTATTTCATAATTTAACTTATCAATTTTATCTTCTATTTCCTTTTCTTCAGTACCACCCATTTTTGTTTTTTTTGTACTCAATCTAATCTTTTTCTGTGTATTTTCAAGCTCTATCATTTTATTTCTAATTTCTTCAATCTTCCCAGAAATAAAAATTCTTTTTAAGTTACTTAATACCTCATTGCAAATTAAATCCTCATCTTTATATCTAAACTCGCTAAAAACAATATAATTATATAACTTTTTTACTTCATTGCTTCCAATGTCAACCGACGAAATTTCTATTGGAAAGTTTATTTTTTCCCCTTTTAATTTAACCTCCTCAATTTCATTTTTCAACAGTACAAAAAGCTCCTTTGTATCTCCAAATCTAAAATACTCTGGATCTAACTCTATCAAACCGCTAACAGAATTTCCAATACCGTTTATTATTAATTTTAAAGCTTCTATTTCTATATTTTTTAATGGTGATATACTTTCTTTTCCAGTATCACTAATTATATTATCGACATATCTACTCGATTTTTTTAACATTTCTTCAAGTAACAAATTTTCATTTAAATTTAATTTTTCAGCTATTTTTTTTATGCATTCTTCCTGAATTATCCTGGATGAAAGTGTTAAGATAAATCTTAACAGCTTATCACTTGCTTTCATTTTTTCATTAAAATTTGATATATCATATTTTTTTAATGTTGCATCTATAGTAAAATCAATTATCCCAATAGCACCTTTAATTTTCTTTAAAAAATCATCTCTGCCCTTTTTAATAATAAAATCTGCAGGATCGTAACCTTTCTCAAGTACTGCAACTTTAATATCAATATTACTTTCATGGTACAAGTCAAGTTTTTCATTATACTCCCTCAGTCTTTCAATCCCTTTAAGAGAAGCATTCATTCCTGCTTTATCACTATCAAAAACTAATACTATATTTTTTGTAAATCTTCCTATAAGTTTTATCTGATCTGAAGTAAGAGCAGTACCTAAACTCGCCACTACATTTTTGATATCAAATTGATTCAATGCCATTACATCGGTATAACCTTCAACTATAAATACCTCATCTTTTTCAATAATATAATTTTTTGCTTCAAAAATTCCATATATATTTTTACTCTTTGAGTACAGTTTAGTTTCAGGAGTATTTATATACTTTGCTGCTTGTTTTCTATCTTTACCATCACTGTTAATAATTCTTCCTCCAAAACCTATGGTCTTACCAACTACATCCTTTATAGGGAACATTATCCTACCTCTAAATCTATCATAAACTTCCTGGCTGCCCTTTTTGCTTTTAATAGCAAGACCACTTTCCAAAATTTCTTTAGAACCATAACCTTTCTTCTTTGCAAATTCCGAAAAACTATCCCAGCTGTCTATACTAAATCCAGCTTCAAATTCTTTTAAAGTCTTTTCCTTAAATCCTCTATTCTTTAGATAATCTAAAGTAGGGCCTGCAACTTCTCTGTTAAACAATATAAAATTATAATACTTTTTAGCAAGCTCATTTAAATCTATCAACCTGCTTCTAAATCTTCCTGACTCTGAAGATCTGGAATAAACATATTTTAAACTATAACCTGCTTTTTTAGCTAAAAACTCTACTGCTTCTATGAATTCCATATTTTCAATCTTCATTATAAAGCTAATCACGTCCCCTCCTTCACCGCAGCCAAAACAATGATAAAGCTGTTTTATTGAATCCACTGTAAATGAAGGAGTTTTTTCTTTGTGGAATGGGCACAGGCCTACATAGTTTTTACCTGCTTTCTTTAGATTTACATAACCTGAAACAATATCCTGTATGCTTATCCTTAATTTTAACTCGTTTACTTCGCCTTCTTTTAAGCTTCTAGCCATATTGTTAAGACATGAATTAAATATTAATAAAGTTACATTATCTTACCATATGCTCAAATATTCAGAAATAAATTCAGAAATTAAATAATTCCGTTATTTCCCTATAAGTGCCTGGTTTATGACCATAAATACCTGGAGATATATTAAGGTGAATTTTAAATAGTCTTATTACGATCTCTATAGTCTTATCCTTACTATAGTCTCTATAGTCTTATTTATATGATTATAATCTAATCTTTATATCTATTCTACTAATATTTTATTAATTTATATTTCTTCCAATGCAGCTTGAGCAGCAGCTAATCTTGCAATAGGAACCCTGAATGGCGAGCAGCTAACATAATCCATACCTATTTTATGGCAAAACTTTACAGAATCTGGATCTCCGCCATGCTCTCCACATATACCAATCTTTATATCCTTTCTTGCTTTTCTACCCTTCTCAACTCCTATCTCAACAAACTGGCCAACTCCTTTTTTGTCAAGCGTAGCAAATGGGTCTTTATTCAGTATTCCTTTTTCAATATAATCAGGTAAAAATTTGCCAGAGTCATCCCTTGAAAATCCAAAAGTGAGCTGGGTTAAATCATTAGTCCCAAAACTGAAAAATTCTGCTTCAGTTGCAATTTCATCTGCAGTTATACAAGCCCTTGGGATTTCAATCATGGTGCCTACTTTATAATCAAATTTCACATTACTTTTCTTTATTAATTCATCTGCAATCTTTTTTATCTGCTTATTTAGTATCCTCATTTCCTTCACACTTCCCACCAAAGGAACCATAACCTCGGGTTTAATTTCATATCCCTGTTTTGTTAATTCTATTGCTGCTTCAAATATTGCTTTTGTTTGCATCTCAAGAATTTCAGGGTAAGTAATTGAAAGTCTGCATCCCCTATGTCCCAACATAGGATTCGTCTCATGAAGAGCGACTATGGTCGCTTTAAGTTCCCTAAATTCCAGACCAAGTTCTTTTGCAATTTCTTTAATATCTTCATCTTCTGTGGGTAAAAACTCATGAAGCGGTGGATCAAGAAGCCTTATTGTTACTGGCAAGCCTTTCATAATTTTAAGTATTCCAATAAAATCATTTTTTTGCATTGGAAGGAGAGCCATTAAAGCTTTTCTTCTTTCTTTCTCATTGCTGGCAACAATCATCTTCCTTACAGCCTTAATTCTATCACTCTCAAAAAACATATGTTCAGTTCTGCAAAGACCAATTCCTTCAGCCCCAAATTTTAAAGCAGTCTCAGAATCCTTAGGGGTATCTGCATTTGCTCTTACTCCAATTGTTTTAAACTCGTTCACCCAATCCATAAAAATTTCAAAATCTTCTGTTACTTCAGGGTCTACTACAGGAATTCTTCCAAGAAATACTTCGCCTGTTGAACCATCAAGAGTGACCCAATCACCCTTTTTTATCTTCTTCCCGTCTGCAGTAAAATATTGTTCCTCTTCAAATACTTTTATACCCTCACAACCAGCAACGCAACATTTACCCATTCCTCTTGCTACAACAGCTGCATGTGAAGTCATTCCTCCTCTTGCAGTAAGTATGCCCTGCGCAACTGCCATGCCCTCTATATCCTCAGGTGATGTCTCTGTTCTTA
>JAUWCR010000122.1 GCA_030609215.1 Actinomycetes bacterium
TTATATCCTGACTTACTTCCAGGCACCCAAGATATTTTCCCCCATCAGCATAAACAGGAAAGTAACGAATATAAATAAGCTTTTCCCCCAGATTTATCCAGAACTTTGCAACTTTCCTTTTTTTATCTTTAAAATCTTTTAATATCTGTTCTACTTTAGCCAGGCTCTTTTTTGGATGACAATCTTGAATCCTTCGACCAATAACGGATACAGGCCTTTTAAAAATTCTATCCTCAAATCTATTAAAAAACCTTACTTTATCATCTTTATCAATAAAAGTAATATCAACAGGTAAGGCATCCAAAACAGACTTTAGTTCTTCTTCTGATAAAACTCCGGTACTTAATTTAATCTCTTCTTTTCCGCTCATAAAAATCAAATCCTTTCTTTTCTGACTTTAATAAATTATATTTTCCTTAAATCTCAAACTAACTTATCTTTTTAAACCTTTTCTTTTGAGTTATCCCCTAATGCTATTTAAATATAAAACCAGTCTGATTGGACCAGAATAAAAGATCCAATTCCGGAAGGGAAATGCCTATCTTTTGAGAAAACACTCTCATTTTATTTTCTATATTTAAATAAATCTTTCTACTGATTGAGGATGGTATTTTATTTATAACTCTGTACCTCTTCAAATTCCTTAAAATATGTATATCGAGTATTGCTATATTATCACCAAGACCAATATTCCTTAAAAAATGACTTGCTTCTTTATATCCTAAGCCTTTTATATTCTTTACAAACCATTCTCTCGTTTTGGGTATATTACCTTCGTCTATTTTGCTTTTTACGTCAAACCCTCTACTATTTTTAAAGGCTTTTCTTGCTGCTATTAAATAAGAAGCTTTGCTATTAGGAAATCTAACACGGCTCAGACTAGCTCTTATATCACTTTTACCTCCTTTTGAAAGCAACCCCGATCTTACCAATTCCTTTATAGCTTCATCACAATAAATTGCCTTTGATTGAGGTGTTAATATACAAAAGCATAACTCTCTAAATATATGCTCATCCTTGCCTTTATATAAATCCTTAAATTCTTTGAGCTTTTTTTTAATCTGATATCTTTTTTTTCTGTAACTTGATAATAGCTCATTTAATTCATCATTGTGTTGCACCTTCTTTAATTACTTATCAATAATTTTCGCAAAACAGTTCATAATAACCCTGGGGGTGTGCACAAGCCGGGCACTCCTTTGGAGCTTCTTTCCCTTCATGAACATATCCACAGTTGCGGCACTTCCATTTAACTACTGAATCCTTTTGAAATACCTTGCCTTCCTTTAAATTCTTGAGTAATTTTCTGTATCGTATTTCGTGCTGCTCCTCTACTTCCGCTATTTCTTTAAATAAGGAAGCAATTTCTCCAAAACCTTCTTTAGATGCCATTTCTTCAGCTTCTTTGTAGATTTCCGTCCACTCCATGTTCTCCCCAGCCGCAGAAGCTTCTAGATTAGCTGCTGTATCATCTATCACCCCTGCTGGATAACTGGCTGTAATCTCTACATCTCCGCCTTCTAAGAACTTGAAAAATCTCTCTGCGTGCTCTTTTTCATTATAAGCAGTTTCCAAGAATATTGCTGCTATCTGCTCAAAACCTGCCTTTTTTGCCACGCTGGCAAAATATGTATAGCGGTTCCTTGCCTGAGATTCTCCTGCAAAAGATGCAAGAAGATTTTTTTCTGTTTTTGTTCCTTTTAAATTTATCATTTTTATATCCTCCTTCTTATTAATTCTTCCATAACCCGTGTACAGTGCAAAACTCCCGAACTTCTATTATGTCTGATTTTGATACACAAAATTTTGCCTCAGGAGCTTGTCCAGGCCTTAACTCCTCGCGTATTATCCCATCATTTAATAATATCTCAACAAATTTTATGTAATGTTTGTCCTCCATTGGATGTCCTATACTTCCAACCTTCACTTTTATACCACTATCAGTTCCTTCCACTATTGGAACATGTTTTTCCTGTCCCTGGTCTTCGGTCCTTGCCTCTAATTTTATCATTGGCTTGCCGCAGCACACCAGTGCAGGCGCCCCCTCGTGTACAACTTCAACAACATTACCGCACACTTCACAGCGATAAAGCTCTCTTAGCTGAGTCATCTCCTACCTCCTTTTTATATGTTAAATTATTCTTAATTTGTTAATATTATATTATCAGTAAGGACATTTCATATATTCTGGCTTTAGTTGTCTGAAACTTTGAGCTCCTGGGCATTTTATAATCATTTATCCTGCCTCCCTGTTTTTAGTAAAGATGATATTGATAAAGAATTTAACTCTGAAATTGTATATTCTTCTATCTCATCAATTTTCTTTTTTAAAATACAACTTTTTATCTCCGGGCATATTTTCTTTCTAAAAATATGCTCCTGCAATTTTATCGGGCCCTGAAATATCTCTATCAGTTCACCTACATATATCTTCTCAGGTCTTATTGCCAATACAAAACCACCGTTTTTACCTTTATATGATCTAAGAATTCCTTTCCTACTCAGCTCTTGAAGTATTTTTCTCAAAAAAGGTCCTGGCATTTTTAAACCTTCGACTAACTCTCTAACAGAAACCATATTCTTATTACTCTTTACAATATAACAAAGTGCTCTTATGGCATAATCTGTATTTCTTGTAATTAAGTTCACTTACTGTTTCCTTCACTTTCAATATATTAATCTAATTATAAAGATACCATACCAGTATCATTATGTCAAGGGGGAATTTAATTCCACAACTTATAATTTCAAATTGGTTCATTTTATTTTCTCGTAAATTATAAAGGGTTTACTATAGTAAGTTTTCACTCTTAGAACTAATGTGCATGGAGAATCTTTTCTCTTAGATAATTAAGCAGCTATTTTCCTGACAATGACATTTGTTAACTTGCAAGATCCAGCGATTCTATATTTCTAATAGACTCTATCTCCTTTGCTTTTAGGGCTTTCTCTTCTCTTAAATCATATTCTACTTGAAGTCCAAGCCAAAAATCAGGGGTTGTACCAAAAAATTTTGCTAAACGTAATGCAGTATCCGCTGTTATCCTCCGCCTGCCTTTTAAAATTTCAGATATCCTGGTTGGGGGTATCTTTGTTTCCTTTGCTAATCTATATGCAGTTATTTTAAATTCCTTCAGAAATTCTTCTCCCAGTATTTCTCCAGGATGAATATTTGGTATTTTTTCCATTTTTCTCCTCTTTCCAATTAATGATAATCAGTTATTTCAACTTTATAGACATTTGAATCTTTCCATCTAAAACAAATTCTAAATTTCTTGTTTATCCTGATACTATATTGACCTGCTCTATTTCCTTTTAATTTTTCAAGCATATTTGCAGGTGGAGTTTTTAAATCATTTAATTCTTTTGCATGTTGAATCATAAATAGTTTTCTGAGTCCAATTTTCTGAACATCATCAGGGAATTTTTTTACATAGAACTGATTCCATATTTTCTCTGTTTCTTTATCTTTAAATGACTTTATCATGGATGTATATTAATGCATTACGATAATAACGTCAAGCGTTAATATTAATATTCTATATTGCTAGGATGGGTTGCCTTGTTACTGCTAAATTTTGATAAATAAGAAATATTGTAATACAATTTTTATATAAAATTTACAATTCATATTTGAGGTTATTTTATAAAGTCTAAAAAATATTAGCATAATGGGAGATAACATATAAAATTATTTAAGCCATTAGTATTAAAAGATTCAATAGAAATAAAAACTACACCTGAAAAAATTTGGGAATTTTTTACCAATCTTGAAAAAAATTACAAGAGCTGGCATCCCCATGACCATATTCTATTCAAATGGACCAAAGGGAAACCAATGGAGACAGGTTCATGCTGGTATGGTGAAGAAATTGTAAGGGGAAAATTATTCAAACTCAAAGGAACTATTGGTGAAGTTATTCCAAACAGAAAAATTGTATTCAAATATTCTTTTCCCATATCATTAGTAGCACCAAGATTTGAATGGCTAATTGAACCTAAAGGCCCAAATTCTGTTTTCACAGCTAAGAGTTATTTAAGAGCTGGAGATTTTTTCTGTAAATTTAAATTGTCTAAAAAAGAAATGGAGACTAAGATTGAAATGCATTATGAGCATGTAAAAAGAGAAGGAGAAAATCTTAAAAAGTTTTTGGAAAAATAAAACAAGACACAAAGTATGTTTCTTTAATCCACCATGCTGCTTAAAACAAATAGATTTTTTACTATTTTAATCATAATATTATCAGGTTTATCAAGTGTGTCCATATATGGCTGCTGCTTCCCTTTTGGTATTACAGGAGATCAGGTGTCCCGGGCAACAAGAGTCAATATGACCCCGATAGTATTGTGGCTTTTGATGGAAGAACAAGGTGCTGATGAGATCTTTAAGAGCTGGCGTGATACAGAGCTTATTGATGAGAAAGAAAATCCAAGACGAGCCCTGGGTTACTGGGACAGCTGGCTTTCCCTGCCGGTAAAGTAGTTTGTGATATCATTATTTAAAATTGGATTATAATTCTCTAGTATCAATAAAAATATAATTAATTAAAGAAGGTTGATATGAAAAATGGTTATAATTTCGAAGAAGTTTTAAGAGATTTAAAATCTAAAGCAAACCTAGATAATCTTGAAGGCATGGCTAGATTTGGTATTACCAGAGAAAAAAGACTGGGAATTTTCATGCCGGAGCTTAGGAAGATGGGAAAAGCTATTGGGAAAGACCATAGACTGGCTCTCAGGTTATGGGCCACCAAAATACCAGATGCTATGATCCTGGCAGCTTTAATAGATAATCCCTCAGACGTCACCGAAGAACAGACTGAAGACTGGATCAAGGATATTAATTCCTGGGATGTCTGTGACCAACTATGTATGAATCTACTAGAGAAAGTTCCTTTTGT
>JAUWCR010000190.1 GCA_030609215.1 Actinomycetes bacterium
GATTAACTTTGTACGAGGTTGGGGTATTAAAAGAAATTCCTAAAGTAAAAAATTATATATGCGTAGATGGCGGGATGTCAGATAATATAAGACCTATTCTTTACCAGGCAAAATATTATGCTTATATTGCCAGTAGAATGAATTCTTATGACACCAGCAGTAATAATAAAGGAGATATTAATCTTTTAAAAAGATATTCAATAGTTGGGAAACACTGTGAAAGCGGTGATGTTATAATTGAAGATATAATTCTTCCAGAAGTTAAAACTGGTGATTTAATTGCTGTTAGTGCAACTGGTGCATACTGTTATTCGATGGCAAGTAATTATAACGGGCAGCCTAAAAGCGCTGTAATTGCAGTGGAGGATGGCAAGAGCTGGATATGGACTAGAAGGCAGATTTATAAGGACTTAATAATTAAAGATAGGAAGCTTTATGAATAATAATATAAGTGATAAAAATACAGGACTGGAAAAAATAAATATTGGAATAATAGGTTTTGGCTACATTGCAAGTCAGGTTTTTTCGCTAATTCATAACCAGAGAGATTATATTTCAAAAAAAATAGGTAAAAATCTAAATATTACTGCAGTAGCGGAAAAAGATTTAAAAACTAAAAAAGAAATAATAAAAAAATATAAAAATATATATTGGACAACAGATGCAAATGAAGTTATAGAAGACGAGAGCATTGATATAGTAGTTGAGCTTATTGGCGGTATTTCACCTGCGCTTGATTATGTGGTAGCTGCCTTAAATAAAGGAAAGTATGTAGTGACTGCAAATAAAGATTTAATGGCAAGAAAAGGTAAAGAAATATTTGAAGCTGCAGAAAAGAATAATGTTGATATTTTATTTGAAGCAAGCGTAGGCGGGGGGATACCAATAATAGGGCCATTGAAATCTTCGCTTGCATCAAATAATATAAGCAAAATCGTAGGGATAGTTAATGGTACTACAAATTATATACTAACCAGAATGGAAGATGATAATTTAAGTTTTGAGCAGTCTCTAAAAATGGCTCAGGATTTAGGTTATGCTGAAAGAGTAAATCCTGATTCTGATATTGAAGGAATTGATGCAGCCAATAAGCTTGCAATACTTGCTTCAATTTCGTTTAACAGCCGCGTGCTCTTTGACGATGTCTACAGGGAAGGGATTGGGAAAATAACTAAAGAGGATATAATATATGCAAATGATCTTGGATATACTATTAAGCTGCTTGCAATTGGAACTGATGAGGACGGCAAGGTAAATGTTAGAGTTCACCCGGCTCTTATACCAAAAAAGCATATACTTGCGTCTATCAAAGATGCATATAATGCTGTATATTTTTATGGCAATTATGTTGGTCAAGTTATGAGTTTTGGGAAAGGGGCAGGTGATAAGCCAACTGCAAGTTCAGTTGTAGGAGATATTATAAATATTGCCAGAAATTATGATAGGAATAATAAAAAAGTTATTTATGGTTGCAGCTGTTTTGATTCAAAACCAATTAAACATATAAATGATACTATAAACAAATTTTATATTCTCATGGATGTTGCAGACAAACCCGGAGTTCTGGCTAAAATAGCTAAAGTCTTTGGAGATAATTCTGTTTCAATACAATCAATGATACAGAAACAGCTGGATGTAAAAAATACTGCAAGACTTATATTTATCACTCATGATGTTTTAAATAAGAATATGTATGAATCAATTGTTGAGATTAAAAAACTCAATGTTGTAGAAGATATTTTAAATATAATAAGGGTTGAAGATTTGGTAAATAAATAATAATTATATTTTTACACAAAGGGTATTTTATGAATAATTTGTATTATAAGAGCACCCGCAGCAGTAAAGAGAAGATCCTGTCTTCACAGGCAATAGTTAATGGTATTGCTGGTGATGGGGGCCTGTATGTTCCATCTTCATTTCCAAAGATAGATAAGCCTTTTCTGCAGTTAAAGGAAATGGACTACAGGCAGCTGGCTTTTTATATAATGAAAAAATATCTTACAGATTTTAGAGATGAGGAACTAAAGAGCTCTATTGATAGTGCATATGATGCCAAGTTTGACAGTCCTTTGATAGCTCCGCTAACAAAGGTAGGAGAAGTCTTTTTTTTAGAACTTTACCATGGCCTAACACTGGCATTTAAGGATATGGCATTGTCAATACTGCCGCATATTTTAAAGGTTTCTGTTTCAAAACTTAATATTGGTAAAGATATTGTTATACTGACAGCTACTTCAGGTGATACAGGGAAAGCAGCACTGGAAGGTTTTGCTAATGTTGATGGAACAAAAATAATAGTATTTTATCCAAAAGAAGGTGTAAGCCAGATCCAGGAAAGGCAAATGACAACCCAGGAAGGAAATAATACTTATGTAATTGCTATAGAGGGTAATTTTGATGATGCTCAGACTGGAGTAAAGAGAATTTTTAATGACAAGGAATTTAACAGGATTTTAAATAACAATGGTTATATGTTCTCATCTGCAAATTCCATTAATATTGGAAGACTAATCCCACAAATTGTATATTATATTTATGCTTATATAAAACTTTTAAAATTAGGAGAAATTAGCAGCGGTGAAAAAATAAATGTGGTTGTTCCCACAGGCAATTTTGGTAATATTCTGTCTTCCTATTACGCTAAAAAGATGGGGCTTCCCATCAATAAATTTATATGCGCATCAAATGAAAATAATGTGCTCTATGATTTTATTAATACAGGAATCTATGATAAGCAAAGAGAACTAAAGGTAACCAGCTCGCCGTCCATGGATATATTAATCTCAAGTAATCTGGAAAGGCTTCTTTATGATTTATGTGATAATGATGCCAGTATGGTAAATGGTTTGATTGGGGAGTTAAACAAGTCTGGCAGGTATGAAATAAATTCTAAAATGAAGAGTAAGCTTGGAGATTTTTATGGTGAATTTACTACTGATAGTGAAACTATTGAAACAATCAGGGGAGTTTTTAAAGATTTTAATTATTTAATAGATACTCATACGGCTGTTGGCTATGATGTTTATAAGAAATATATAAAGGCT
>JAUWCR010000164.1 GCA_030609215.1 Actinomycetes bacterium
ATCAAGAAGGGTCTTACAGTTAGCCAAATGAGAGGCTTTGCAAAGGATGTAAAAAAATCTGGCATTTTGCTTCAAGGTGATTTTGTAATTGGATTATCAGGAGAAAATGCGAAGACCCTGCAGATGACACGCAAATTCATATACGATGTTAAGCCTGAAATCTTACAGGTCTCTGTTGGGGCGCCCTATCCCGGAACTGAATTTTATGATTGGGTTAAGAATCATGGCTACCTAACCGTAGATGATCCTGTTCATTACTTAGACAAAGAAGGGCATCAAACATCTGTTATCTCGTATCCCGGGCTATCCAACATTGAAATTGCTGAAGCTGTTGATAAGATTAAATATAAAAGAGAAAGACACTTCTATTTTACAATAATTTTTTTAGTATTTTTAATTATAATTATTTTTTCAGCAGTTTTTATATATCTGAGGAGGGATATCGAAAGGAAGGAAAATATTCTGAAAAGTTATTACAGTGAAATTGAAAGTGATGATTACAGTGAAAGGAATTTAGAAAATAATAGCAGCCTGGAAAATGGTAGCAATAGTGAAGATAATGTAAATTATGAGAATGTTAATGAAATCAATTTAGGGGACAGTAGCTGTTTCAGTAACTCCAGTTATGAAAATCTAATTAAAGTTTATATATGTGGGAGTGTTAAGGACCCTGACGTATATGAAATGGAAGACGGCGAGAGAGTAGTAGATCTGCTTGAGAAAGCAGGTGGTCCTACAGATGAAGCATGTCTTGATGTAGTTAATCTGGCCCAAATACTTATAGATGGTCAGAGAATCTATATTCCGTCAAATGAAGAAATTACTAGTGGAAATACTTTATTTTTTTCTAGCAATGATTATTTAGATAATAATTCTTTAGAGGCTGTTGTTATAAATATTAATCATGCCACCTGTCAGGAACTAAAATCATTACCTGGGATAGGTGAGGTAACAGCAAAAAATATAATAGACTATAGAGAAAAATACGGGCTTTTCACGAAAGAAGAGGATTTAAAAAATGTTAAAGGTATTGGCGAAAAGAAATATGAAACAATCAAAGATATGATAACTATTTAACTTGTATGAAAAATTTCTACCTTTTGCTGGCTATTTCTTTGACAGCAGGAACCTTCCTTGGAAGTAGATATACTGCACAGAATAATTTTATTATAATTCTAATTTCTTTTATTTTTATTTTATCAATTACCTGCACCATTTTTCTTAAGAAATCTATAGCTGAAGACATTTATTATGATTCAAATTCCGGTAGAAGGAAGAATTTTAAATCCTTAAAAGTTATTCAATCAAATAAAGGCAATTCAAATATAGAAGAAATCATCAACTTAAGAAGTCAGCCTATACCTGTGGTTAGTGTCTGCATCCTGGCACTTATTTTTTTAATTGTAGGTTATCTAAACTTTTGTATATATAGCATTAAAGAAGACAAGAATATTTTTTACTTAATCTCCCTGGACAGTAATTATAATATTGAAGATATTACTTTAGAAGGAAGAGTTTCGAGCTATCCAAAATTTAAATATGGCAATTTGTATTTTTCAATTGAGGCAGCAAATGTATATGTTTATGACAGAAACCAGGGAGTTATGAAAAAATTTAGAACAGGGGATGTTGTAGATGTAAGGTTGGAGAAAAGCTCACTGTGTTCTTTAAAGAGAGATGACTTTATAAGGATTACGGGGAGTCTGGAGAAAAGGAAATCTGATAATAATATTGATATTAATTTGTATGAGTTTAAAAATAAAGATTATAGCGAAATTATTTATTTTTTAGCGGATGAAGAAGCCAATAAGGTTGTAAGTTACGGTTTTAAATATCATATATTTTCATTAAGACAGAGAGTAGTTAATTGTCTTGAAAATATATATTATAGAAATCTGTGTTATGAAAATGCATGTATAGCAGAGGCAGTAATTTTAGGAAATAGGAACAATATACCTGGTTACCTGCTAGATAATTTTAAGAAAAGCGGAGTTTTCCATGTTCTTGCAATAAGCGGTCTTCACATTTCAATTTTTATGTATTTCTTTGTATTTCTAATAAAAAAAATTAATTTCCCTAATGCGTTTATTGGATTTATAATCCTGTTTTTAATTTTATACAATCTTATTGTTGGTCAAAGAGCTAGTATGCTGAGAGCAACTATCATGATTGTTTTTGTAATTTTTGCTAATGAGTTAAAGAGAGAATATAGTTCTCGGATTATACTGTATAATACATATATAATAATGATGCTGTTTAATCCTGCTTTTTTATTTGATATAGGTTTCTGGCTATCATTTTGCTCAATTGCTGCAATAGTTTTTATCAGCCCTATATTATTGGGATTTTTTAAAGAAATAACCCCGAATTTTAAATGGAAAAGTAATTACATTTTAAGAACCGTAATAATAACTTTTTCTATAAACACTGCTCTTTTTCCAATATTAGCTTATTTTTTTGGGGAAGTTTCTCTGGTTTCATTATTTTCTAACATAATAATAATTCCAGTTTTTTATCTAGCATTGCTTATTTTAATTTTTTCTTCTGCCCTTGGGTTAATTTGGCCTCCAATTGGCGGATTTTTTATAAAGCCTTCTTCAATAATTTTAGGCTGTATTTTAAGGGTGGTAGAATTTTTCAGCAAGTTAAGTTTTAGCATATTAAGGCTTGAGTACTTTCCCTTAAAATATGTGTTGATATATTATCTAATACTTATTATTTTTTTGGCTGCAACTGTTAAATATACAGATTACAGGCATAATAAAAAGTAAAACCAGACTTTATATTTATTAGCTGATATTATATATTATTGATTATTAATAAAGGAAAAGAGTAGGTATATGAGTATTAATACTATTAAAAAGAAAGGACAAAAAACAAAAAAATTATTGAATTTAGATGATTTAAGGCCATGCCACTTGTATACAAGCAGGAGCCTGTCTGTTTTGGATGATCGAATTGAAAGTATTAAGAAGTTTTTAAGGGGTAAGATAAATTTTGATACTGATTTTAAATTTTTTTACGGAGAAGAAGAAATTGACGAAAAAGAATTTATTAATTTTGTAACCACTCCTTCTTTTTTTTCTAAAAAAAAGGTAGCCATAATTAAAAATATTGAAAAGGTGCCGTCAAGTATTTTAAAAATGATTACAGGTTATCTTTCAAAATTAGATAGAAAAAATTTTGACACTATATTTATCATTACATCTCTAAAGGAAAAACTTAATTTTGAATTTTTAGGCATTGTTAGAAAAATTGGTGTTATTAAAAAACTACAGATGCCTATGGCCAGTAGTCTTAAGAAATGGTTGGATGAGAGATCGGAACTTGATGGTATAAAATTTACTAGTAGTGCTGCAGGAGTATTAATAGAAAATGTGAATTTTGATAAAAGCCTGCTGGCTGTCGAATACGAGAAATTACACACTTACATAATTTCCGAAAAAGAAAAAATTATAAATGATAGGATAGTGAAAAGACTGGTAAACAGGGTTTATTCAATGAAGATTTTTGATCTGGTTGATTATATTGGAAAAAGGGATAAAAATAATGCAATAAGAGCATTAAAATATATTATTAGCGAGGGACAGAGTTTGTTAGGGCTTATTGTTCTTATTCATAGAATGTTTAAAGCATTTCT
>JAUWCR010000114.1 GCA_030609215.1 Actinomycetes bacterium
CCCTATGTTTCACGTGAAACATTCTTTATATGACACAGCAAAGAAAAAACATCTGCCGGGCCGACTCCTTCAATTCTTGTTGCCTGCCCTAGCGTTGTTGGCTTTTTTATTTTTAAACTTTTAGTTGCTTCATTTGATATATTATTTACTTTGCTGTAATCAATATCCTCAGGAATCTTTGCGCTTATATTACTTCTTACTTTATTTATATTACTAATTTCTCTATCTATAAAGGTCCTATACTTTATATTTATAAAAATACTCTTAATTTCCACATCATCTAAATTAAATGTATTTTTTATATTGTTAATCTCACTTAATTTTATTTTATCCTGTTTAATTTCCTCAATTAAATTTTTATCTTTTAAGCTTTTGCTCTTTTTAATCTCCTCAATTACACCTTCAATTTTTTTATACTTTTTGCAAATCTTTGATGCTTTTTCTTTAAAACCTAATTTTTTTAAAAATTTTGCCATCCTTTCGTCTGCATTATCATGCCTGTGATAAAGTCTGTACTCGTTTCTTGAAGTTAGCATTCTATAAGGCTCGTGCACACCTTTTACTACAATATCATCAATTAATACACCTATATAACAATCTTCCCTGTCAATAATGATATTATCAAGACTTTTTGACCTTCTTCCAGCATTAATTCCTGCAATGATTCCCTGTGATGCTGCTTCTTCGTAACCAGTAGTTCCATTTACCTGTCCAGCAAAAAATATATTCTTATACAGCTTGCTTTCTAAATTATTTTTTATTTGAAAAGGCATAAGATAATCATATTCTACTCCATAACCTGGTCTTGTTATTTTTGCATTTTCTAATCCTTTTATCCTTTTTATTATTCCTAACTGTATTTCTTCTGAAAAAGTTGTGTGAAGTCCATGTAAATACATTTCATTAGTATCCCTGCCTTCTGGTTGAATAAAAACCAGATGCCTCTTTTTATTTTTAAATCTTTTAACTTTATCCTCTATGGAAGGGCAGTACTTTGGTCCTTCTGATCCCATTTTATGACTATAGTTTGCAGATTTTTTTATATTTTTCATTATATATTCTATACATTCTTTATCTACATAAGATATATAATTTTCTAACTGCTTCCTCCCATCATACCTATTTTCATAAGAAAACATTTCTGGAAACTTATCATAACTTTGTATTTTTAGTATTTTTCTATTTATTGTTTTTTTATCTACTTTTGGTGGTGTTTCTGTTTTTAGCCTACCAAATTTAAATCCCTCTTTTTTTAAATTAATAGCTAATCTATTTGAAGGTATTTCGCCCTGTCTGCCTGCATTTATTTCATAATCTCCCCAGAATATCTTGCCGTCTAAGAATGTTCCCGTAGCTATTACTAAACACTTGCACCTGTAACATTTTTCATCACTTGTTATTACTCTATATCTATCTGCTTCTTTCTTTATATCAACCACTAAACCCTGTTTAAGATCCAATAATTTTTTTTCTTCCAACACATATTTCATTGAAAGAAAATATCTTCTCTTATCTACAATAGCTCTCAGAGCCTGTACTGCTGGGCCTCTCGAGGTGTTTAACATCCTGCTATGTATGAAATTTTTATCAACGTTTTTTGCTATCTCTCCTCCCAAAGCATCAATTTCCCTAACCAGCTGTCCTCTCCCTGGACCACCAACTGCACTATTGCATGGCATCATTGCAATACTATCCATATTTATAGTTATTATTAATGTCTTAGCTCCATTATTTACAGATGCAATAGTTGCTTCACAACCTGCGTGTCCTGCTCCTATAACTATTACATCGTACATGCTATTTACTTCCATTCTATTTCTTCACAATCCTCTGCTTTTTTATTCTGATTGTTTCACGTGAAACAATTCGCCAATTATCCTTATTATGTTAATTTCTGGCGTAATTAGTTTCCCTAAAAAAATCATTTTCCTATACAAAATTTACTAAATATTTTATTAAGTAATTCTTCTCCTGTTTTTTCTCCTACTATTTCACCTAATAAATCATATGCATTCTTTAAATCAGATGATGGAAATTCCTCTGACATTTTATCCTTCATTGCCTTTTTTGAATCTTCTAAAATTTTTTTTACCTCTTTTAAAATTTTTTTATGCCTTGCATTTACAATTATTTTATTCTCAATATTATAATTTATATCACCCAGCACAGTCCTTTTAATCTCCTTCTCTAATTTATTTATACCTGTTCCTACCAATGCTGATATTTCAATTATCTTTCTTCTTCCTAATCTTTTATTTATAATATTTCTCTCAATTTTTTGCTCCAGATCATTTTTATTAATACATGCTATTGTTTCTTTTTCCTTTATTTTCTCCATTATTTCCTTATCCTCATTCTCAACTTTTCTATTTCCATCCAATACCAATATTACAATTTCTGCTTCACTTATATGCCCTAAACTTTTTTTAACCCCAATTTTTTCTATCATATTTTTTGCTTTTCTAATCCCTGCAGTATCCACAAGCAGTAGTGGTATCCCTTCTAGATACAACACCTCTTCTACTGCATCCCTTGTTGTCCCTGGCAGAGCGGTTACTATTGCTTTTTCTTTTTTTGATAATATATTTAAAAGACTTGATTTTCCAACATTTGTTTTTCCAACTATTGCAATCTTTACACCATTTTTTATAATTTCCCCTTTTTCCTCATCCTTAATTAGTGTTTCTATATTCCCGCATATACTATTAACCTTCTTTTCCAATTCGCTATATGGAGTTATTTCTAAATCTTCTTCAATAAAATCAATTGATGCTTCAAGTTCTACCATTACATCCATTATAATCTTTCTCAATTTTTCTATTTCATTTCTTGTCTCACCCTTTATGTTTCTCGCTGCAATTTTTAAACTTTCCTCTGTCTTAGACTTTACTATTTCCATTACCGCTTCAGCCTGTGATAGGTCTATTCTCCCATTTAAGAAAGCTCTTTTTGTAAACTCTCCTGGCTCAGCTATTCTTGCACCGTTTTCCATGCATAATTCCAGAACTTTTTCTGTTGCTATTAATCCACCATGACAGTTAATTTCAACAACATCTTCCCTCGTATAAGATTTTGGTTTTTTCATCAGCGTAACTATAACTGCATCTACAACATTTTCTTTATTATCTATTATTGATCCGTACACCATATTATATGTTTTCATATCAGATATTTTTCTATTCTTTTCTGATTTAAAAATTCTATCTGCTATTTCTATAGATTTTTCTCCGCTTATTTTAACAATACCAATTGCTGCCTCGCCAGGCTTCGTGCTAATTGCAGCTATTGTATCGCTGCTGCTCTCAAACATTTATTAAAATCCTTTCATATAAAATATTACAATGGTTTTCTTGCCAACAGTACTTAGTGCTCTATTCTTTATTTAATTATAACATTATTTTTTTAGATTATAGCAATAGTCCTGCTTAGATTTTTAAAAAGATTTATATTAGAAAGTAGCGCCTTATATTATTTTATATAGCTTATAATATATCAGTATAATTTTTTTATATTTATTAATTTATCGCGTATATGGTATAAATATTTATATTTATATACTACATATAGTATGATTACCCTATATTTTCCGATCATCTTGCAAGCTCAAATACTTTCCTTACATCTTCCTTGTATAGTTTTACAAAATTGCCTACAGGCCCCCAAGCTGTACACTTTGCAGACATTTCATCAATTCTCTCATCACTAATTCCTAAATCTTTTAAAGATACTGGCATTCCAATTTTTCTGTAAAAATTTTTCAGTTCTTCTATTCCCCTGATAGCTGCAATCTCCTGTGATATAGAAAAAGCATCTATGTCAAATACTCTTACCGCAAACTGTTTAAACCTTCCCACGTTTTTCTTGTATACATACTTCATCCATGCCGGGAATATAACAGATATTGTTGCACCATGAGCTATATCATACATAGCGCCGATTTCATGTCCCAGCTTATGAGACCCCCAGTCTTCAATTCTACCCATTCCAAGCAATCCATTATGAGCAATTGTAGCTGCCCACATTATCTCTGCGCGCCCATTATAATCATTAGGTTTATCCAAAACCAATGGAGTATTTTCTATAACTGTCTTCAGTGTTGCCTCACACAATCTGTCTGATAAATCAACATTCTTTGTATTTGTAAAATACCTTTCCATTACATGAGACATAATATCTGAAGCACCGCATGCTGTCTGATAAGAGTTTAGACTATATGTAAGCTCAGGATTCAAAATAGAAAATTTTGGTCTTATTGCATCACTATGGTAACCCTTTTTTATCAATTTTTCCTCATTCGTAATTACTGTTGCATCACTTGCCTCACTACCGGATGCAGGTACTGTCACGACTACTCCTACAGGTAATGCAGAACTAATTTTTACTTTCTTAACAATACAATCCCATATATCTCCTTTAATCTTTACCCCAATTGCAATAGCCTTTGCTGAATCAATCACACTACCGCCGCCAACTGCTAAAATAAAATTTATCTTCTCCTGCTTGCAGATCTTAATCCCTTTTTTCACCATACTTAGCACAGGGTTTTCTTGAACTTCAGAAAGCTCAATTATTTCAATCTCTTCTTCTTTTAAAGATTTTACAATTCTTTTATAAAGACCATATTTTTTAATACTCCCATGCCCATAATGAAGCAATATTTTACTACTATATTTTTTAACTTCTTTCCCAACATTTCTTTCAGCACCCTTGCCAAAAATGATTTTTGTAGCACTCTGGAAAATAAAATCTTCCAATTAACCCTCCTTTGGATAAATATTAAACTCACCAAATAATTTATTAAAAATTTAATTTTAATATAATAAAAAATTAGATACAAATAATTTAATTATTTTGTTAAATTAATAGCAAATATTTTAATAAGCTTTTGTATTAGTTATTAAATTGCCAAATCATAAGAAAACGGCTATTAAATTTTAATTAGATAGTTTAGACTTAATAAAGAGTCTATATACAAAAACTTTCACCCTTTAATTAAAGAAATTTAAAGCATAGATTAGCAGAAAGGATACAGTTGTGAACGATGATATTATCAAATCTTATGAACTAGCAAAAAACTCTTATAAAGAATTTGGCATTAACACCGAGACTGCATTAGCTAAATTGAAAGACATTCCAATTTCAGTTCATTGCTGGCAGGGAGATGACTG
>JAUWCR010000165.1 GCA_030609215.1 Actinomycetes bacterium
ACATTCTTCATCTCATGAGAAAGAATTATTGCTTCAGCCAGTTCTCTTACTGATTTTCTTTTATCCATGGCAAATTTTTGAATCTTTTTAAAAGCTTCTTCCTCAGATAAATTTTCCTCTCTCATCAGTATCCCTTTCGCCCTCTCCAAAGCCTTTCTGGTCTCAAGCTCTTCTCTAATTACTTTACTCTCAACAACAAGGCGGTAATTCTCTAGAACTATTGCTGCCTGGTCAGCTACAGTCTGCAGGATATTTATTTCATAATCACTGAAATTATATTGCTCGGCAGTATAAGTATTTAGCACACCAATAACTTTTCCCTTTACGTGTAGTGGAACACACAGTAGTGATACCAGACCTTCCCCAACAGCTATTTCCTTATATTTATACGATTTATCTGTTTGAATATTACTTACAACCATAGCTTTATTTTCCAAAGCAACTTTTCCTGCTACACCATCACCAAGCTTAAGTGGATTTTTATTAATATATTCTTTACTTATGCTCTGAGTTGCTTTTATTGTAAGTTCCTTCTTTTTTGGATCAAGCAGCATTAAAGAACAGATCTTAGAACCCATAACTTCAGCAGTTACTGTAACAACTAGCTTTAAAATATCCTCAAGATACAAATCTGAAGTGATTGCCTCACCTATTTTAGATAAAGCCCTTATTATATCTTTTGTACTGTCTAATTTTTTATCATTCATATATCCAGAATTTATTAATTATTTTAACACCCTAAAAAATACCCTGATAGCTTTTCACCAGATACAGCCCGTAATCTACAACTTTAGAATCTAATGTATAAAATAAATTACTAACAAATCTTAGTAAATTATATTATATAGAATTTTTTCTTAAAAGAAATTATTCCTTAAAATTTATTTACAAAATTATATAATATATATAGAATTCAATGTTGTGGTAATTTTAAGGTTGTGATGAATTCAATGTTGTGGCGCATTCGTCTAGTGGCCTAGGACATAGCCCTCTCAAGGCTAAAACAGGGGTTCAAGTCCCCTATGCGCTACCATTTTAATTAATTCTCTCAAAAATCTGACATACTTGTGGTATTTGAATCTCTCTTAATTCAATAAAAGCTATTCTATAATTATCAAGAACAGTTTTAATTTTTCTAAGCTGTTCTCTACAAGGATGATCATAATCAGAGTAGCCTATATCATGTAGATTTTTTCTATATTTTTATAATCCTTATATACATCTGGTGACTTTACTATTAGTCCTTCATCAAATCTTTCACATTATTTTCATCCCAAACAATTTCTCGTTGAAAAGTAGGAATTTGGTATTTAAGATCTTTTAAATCATCTAAAAAAGTTTGAATTCCGCAATCAGTTGGTTTTATTCGATCAGTATTTATAGACAGAATAATACCTCATAAGTTATGCTTTATGAACATACTTTATTTTAATATTATTATTAACTTTTTAAAAGATTAAAAATTTCATATAAAGTAATTTTGATTATTTAGCTATAAAAGCAATATTCTGCCAATACCTCCTAATAGCACGGTAATAAGAACTATATAACAACTGGTAATATTCAATTTGTAAAATCAGAACTATTTCACGAAAAATATTGATTATGTTTCAATATTTGGTATAATTTCAGCAAACGTTGAAACTATATAAAATAATGAAACTATGGTAACAGAAAAAGAATTAATAGGACAGATAAAGAATGCTGTACTGGCAGTATTTAATAATATTGGATTTGTAAGAATTGTGAAAGTTAGAAAAAATACCCCTTCTGGAATTCTGCAAAAAATATCTGATTTATCAATTGAGGTGCAAACAAGTAATAGATCTAAATACACATTGATCTTTGAAGTAAAAACTGCAGGACAGCCAAGATATGCCAGAATAGCTATAAATCAATTGAAAGAATTAGTATCCAAAAATACTAACTCTTATGGAGTTTTTGCTTCCATATTTATATCTAAGGAAACAAGAAAAATATGCCAGGAAAATAATATAGGTTTTATAGATATTGCTGGAAACTGTTTTTTTAATTTCGATAATGTTTATTTAAGTATTGAAGGAAAACCAAATCCATTTCCAAATAACAGGCCTTTAAAAACACTCTTCTATCCAAAATCAAGCAGAGCATCACGTGTATTGTTGTGTAATCCTAAAAAGGCCTGGTTTGTAAAAGACCTCTCAAATGAAGCAGACATAAGTCTTGGACAGGCTTCTCTTGTAAAAAATAAATTGCTTGAAGAGGAATTTGTAGAAGAATTAAAAGTTGACGACCAAAAAAAATTTAAACTTATAAAGCCGGAAAAACTTTTATCTGAGTGGGTGAAAAATTACAGCTATAACAAAAATATTATTAAAAATTACTACTCACTTGATGATACTAAAACAATAGAAAGCAATATTACAAACTACTGTAATGCAAAAAAAATCAAATTTGCATTTACTCTTACTTCAGGTGCGTCTTTGGTTGCACCCTTTTTAAGATATAACAGAGTTTTTGTGTATGTATTTGAAAATATAGAAACTATTGCTAAAGATTTGAATTTTAAGGAAGTTTCGTCAGGTTCAAATGTTTCAATACTTAAACCTTATGATGAAGGAGTTTTTTACAAGCTTCAAATAATTGATGGTGTTAAAGTAGTTTGCAATATCCAGCTTTACTTGGATTTAATAAACTATAAGGAAAGAGGCGAAGAGGCAGCTAATTTTTTATATGAGCAAAGGATTAGTAAAAGTTGGTAACAAAATTAAACTATGATAAAAAAGAAGTTAATATCTGTTTATCAGTAATTGTCGAGATTATGACAATTCTTGGAAGTTACAGAGATAACATAGTATTAATAGGAGGCTGGGTTCCTTATTTTATTCTTGATAAGAAAGGTAAAGATCATATTGGAAGCATAGATATAGATTTGGCATTGGATTTTAAAAAAATTTCAGATGAATCTTACAGATCAATTCTTGAGCTACTAAAGAAAAGAGGGTATACACAAGGCAGCCAACCATTTATTTTTAACAGGAATATAAAAACTGAAGATGGGCTAACATATTCTATTGAAGTAGATTTACTTTCAGGAGAATATGGTGGAGCTTCCAAGTCTCACAGAACACAAAGAATACAGGATATAAATGCAAGAAAAGCACGAGGTTGTGATTTGGCATTTGAGCATAATATTACACTTTCGGTTAAAAGCATTATGCCTGATGGAGCAGAAAATGAAGTAAATATCAAAGTTGCTTCAATAGTACCTTTTATTGTTATGAAAGGAATGGCTCTATGGCAAAGAATGAAAGAAAAAGATGTATATGATATTTACTTTACAATTTTACATTATCCTGGTGGTATTAATGCTATAGTAGAAGTTTTTAAATCCGTTAATAACAATAAATTAGTTAAGGAAGGATTGGGAAAGATTCTTGCTAAATTTAATAGTATTAATTCCGTTGGTCCAACCTGGTTAGTGAAATTTTTAGGTATTGAAGATGAGAGCGAAAGAGAAAGAGTTAAAAGAGACTGTTTTGAAAGAGTTACAGCATTAATCAAAAAACTTGGTATTAAAGAATATATTG
>JAUWCR010000011.1 GCA_030609215.1 Actinomycetes bacterium
AAAGGAAAAATGTTTTTTGGGGGATTTGATGTATAGTCTCAGATTTAGGATTGTAGAATGAATTTAAAATACAACAATCACTATGACTAACATTTCAGGAGTAATAAAAACCATCCGCAACCTGATGAGGGGCGACAGAGGTATAAATGGCGATGCTCAACGGATTGAGCAATATTTTTATTCAAATATTTTCAGAAAATAACCGGAATTAACAATAATATTTTTTACATTTTATTTGTTTTTAGTAGTAAGAATTGCTTTAAATTGTTCTCTTCCCTTTTCTACGGCTGAAACTATTTTATATAAAACAGCTTCCAAACTTGCTAATTTTTCATCAGCATAATCCTCAGCTTCAAGCCTTATTGTTCTTGCTTTAGCTTCTGCTATAGATATTAATTCATCTGCTTTTCTGCTAGCTTTCTTTAAGATATCACTCTCATCTACTAATCTTTCTGCTTTATCTTCTGCTTCATGAATAATACTTACAGATTGCCTCTTTGCTTCTTCAAGCATATTTTCTCTTTCTTTAACTATCCACCTGGCTTGCCTGAATTCTTCTGGTAATATATTCCTAAGTTCATCTAAAGTATCATATATCTCATTTTCTTTAATTACTATGTTTGACGAGAAAGGAATTCTCTTACTTTTTTCCAATAACTCTTCAATTTTGTCAATCATTTCTAATACATCCATATTTTTCTCCACTTATTTCTTAAATTAAATTAAAATTACTTTTTTTAAAACTTAAAATTATATCTTTTTCTATTTCTTCTGGTACTAGACCAGTAATACATCCATTATATCTTGCTACTTCTTTCACTGCACTTGAACTTAGATATGCAAATTTAGGATTAGTTACCAAAAACATTGTTTCCAATTCCGGATTCAATTTTTTATTAATCTGAGCCATTTGAAACTCATATTCAAAATCTGATATAGCTCTCAATCCTTTAACTATTACTTTAGCGTTATGAATTTTAGCAATATCTACAAGCAGCCCTTCAAAAGATGTAACTTCTGTGTTTTTTAGTTCTTTCAGTACCCTTTCTACATATCTAACTCTTCTACCAATAGAGAATAAAGATTTTTTTCTTGTGTTATTTGAAACAGCTACAATCACCTTATTAAAAATTTTTGAGCATCTTGTAATTACATCCCTATGACCTTCAGTTATTGGGTCATATGTTCCAGGACATAGTGCAATTTTTTTCATTATTTTAACTCTTTCTATTATAATTAAGAAGAAAGGTAGATTACTGCTTTATCTCCAAAAAAAGATTTTTTTAATATACTAAGATTATTAATTTCTTTATCAATCTCTCTCTTAAAGAAATACTCATAGATAATTATTCCATTATCAGCAATTATATTCCTTTCCGCTATTATATTAAAAATCTCTTTCATTGTATTTCTTTTCACTTTATATGGTGGATCTGTAAAAATTATATCCATTTTAAAATCATCAAATCTTTTTAAAAATTTTACTGCATCACTCTTTATTATTTCGTACTTTCCTTCTGTACCTTTTAAATCTTTAACATTATGTTTTATAATTTCAATTGCTATAAAACTATTATCTACAAAATGTACTGACTTACATCCTCTACTTAAAGATTCTATTCCCAAAGAACCAGTTCCTGAGAATAAATCTAATACCTTTGAATTTACTGTTTTGTTACCCAATACATTAAAGATACTCTCCTTAACATTATCTAGAGTAGGCCTTATTCTAAAATCAGGTGGTGCCTTTAATTTTTTACCTTTGTATGTTCCTGAAATAACTCTTATAGTTAACCACCATCCAGTTATTTATTCAATAGAAAATATATATGGGTATAAGGGTTGGCCCCCATCATGAAACTCAACTTCTAATTTAGGCAGGCATTCTTTTAACCTATCTTCAATACTTTTACTATCTTCTTTTTTAGCATCTTTCCCGGTATAGAATGTAACAACCTCTTCATTTCCTGTTGCCGTATCTTTAATTAAATCTATAACTACATCAACTAATTTATCGGAAATAACTCTTATTTTCCCATCTTCTAAACCTATAAAATCACCTTTTTTTATCTCACCAACCAACAAATTAGCATTTCTTACTGCAGCAGTAACCTCGCCACACTTTACTTTCTTCATTGCTTCTTTCATATTAAAAATATTTTCTTCTATTTCAAGATCATAATTATAATTTAAAATTGCAGTTATGCCTTGAGGAATTGATTTTGTAGGAATAACTATAACATCTTTTTTTACAATTCTTTTTGCCTGGTTTGCTGTTAGAATTATATTTTTATTATTAGGAAAGATAACAATTTTATCAGCTTCCAATTTATTAATAGCTTTTACAATATCATAAGTTGACGGGTTCATACTTTGTCCGCCTTTTATTATTATATCTACACCAATACTTTTAAATACTTCTTCAATTCCGTCCCCACTTGCTACAACTAAAAGACCTATTTTTTCTTCCCTTTCCTCTGTCTTTTCAATACCCCTGGCTTGTTTACTCTGATCAATCATATTATTTATCTGAATCTCGTGGAGTGTTCCCTCTCTTATTGTCCTCTTTAAAACTTTTTGGGGATTATTTGTGTGTACATGAACTTTTACTAATTGATCATTTCCAACTACTAATGCACTGTCTCCAAATCTTTCAATATCTTGTTTTAACTTATCAATATTTATATTATCACCCCGAACAACCAATTCTGTACAATATACATACTTTATATCAGTACTGACATTAATATCTTTTAAACTTTTAAAATCTTTTTTTACATCCATTTTGTTATTACTATTAATATTACCACTGCCATTAATACTACTTTCAGATAAAATTTCTTTATTATTAAGCTTAGCACTTTCTTTTTTATTTTTTCTTTTTTTAGTATTTTCTAATTTGCAATCACTTTTTTTTAATTCTATTAAAGCTTTTTTAAACCCAATTATTATATCTAAAATACCTTGTGCACCTGCATCAACAACATCTGCTTTTTTTAAAACAGGCAGAAGATACGTTGTTCTTATAACAGATTTTTCAGTTTCCTCTATTATATCATCAAGAAGCTCTTTATAACTTATGCTACAGTTTGTATTATTACTTAAATTATCAACAAATTGATATATATCTTTAACAGTTGTCAGCATAGTTCCTTCTGTTGGGTTCTGAACAGAACTATAAGCTAGCTTTTTAGAGGAATCTAAAGCATCTTTAATTGCATATAAGTCCATGTTTTTTTTACTTAATAATTTTTCAAGGAAACCTTTTATTATCTGTGAAAGTATTACACCTGAATTTCCTCTTGCTCCCATCAATGCTCCAAATGAAATTTTTTCTACTATATTTTTCAATGTATAACTCTTAATATTTAAAGTTTCCTGTTTTATTGCTTTTAAAGTCAACAGCATATTTGTGCCTGTATCACCATCTGGAACAGGGAAAACATTTAAATTATTAATTTTCTCTTCATTCTCTTTAAAATTTACTATTATTACATCTAAAATCTTTTGTACTTCTTTACCATTTAATTTAGTAAACATCATTTTAACCACCTTCAAAAAACTTAATTTTATTTACAATAATTTAAATATTAAAATTTTAATATACTACAATAAATTTTACTCTACTTCTATTTGATTAATCATATCATATGCTATTAAATTCATATAAATATTATCTGCAATTAATTCTAAGCCCTTTTTGTTAGGATGAATGCCATCTTCTTGCATATAATTTTCAATATTTATATCCTCTATAAATAAATTCCATAAGTTTAAAAAGATAACATCTTCGTCCTCAGCTATTTCTATTATTTCTTTATTATATAAATCATATATTTCTTTCTGTTTTTTCCTGAAGTCTTCATCTTTAGATAATGGAAAACTATTCAGTACAGGATTTATCCCCACTACTATCAACTTAATATCATTTGACTTTATACTGCTTATTAAAACACGATAACAGTTATTAAATTTTTCTAAACTTACTTTAGTCGTGTAATTATATTCGCCTTCGCTATAAGATAATGACTCATTTTTATTAATTTTGTTTTCTTTATTTTCAACAAGCATTCCATCATTTAATCCAAAATTTATAATGATTATGTGAGGGTTATAGTAAAGAGCATCTTTTTCCAAACGATTAATTGCATCCAAAATAGTATCTCCTCCAATACCACTATTTATTACTTTATTTAGCATATAATCTTTATACAATGAATTTTCAAGCAATTGTGGGTAGGAATCTTCATATTTTAAATTCCATCCAAAAGTTACAGAATCTCCAAAGCATACTACCCGGGGAAAGTTATCTTTTATTTCACCTAATTCTACACTTCTTGTTTCTATTCTTAAACCAGGATAATTAAATGATATATTGGATGATATTATTTCAGATTTTTTATATATCAAGTTGCAGGAAGAACTTACAAGCAATACAAGACAAGAAATTAATACAATAATAAATCTAAAAATATATATTTTATTTCTTTTTATCACTTGCAATCCTTTTTATAATAATAGGTATTTTACCATATCATCAATTGTTAATATATTTTAAATATTTTTTTAGTGAATCTATATCTTTCTTTAAAAATACAACTTTAAAATAGATGCCTTGAAAATTAAATAATAAAATGATAATATTCCTACCTGTTCTAAATAAATTAAAGCATTTTTAAATAATTATATATTGAACTAATTAAAACAGGAGAAATAATGTCAAAAAAATGTGATATATGTGGTAAGAAACCATTGTCTGGTAATAATGTTAGCCACTCACATAAAAAAACAAAAAGAGTTTTTAATCCCAATATTCATAAGGCAAAGGTTGAATACAAAGGTAAGGTTAAAACTATAAATATCTGTACCAACTGCTTAAAGTCAAATAAGATTAAAAAAGTAGTATAAATTCAATATTTTATAAGTTTGCAAATAAAACCTGCTTCACTATTAAAATAATAAGGCATTGTTTCAAAATAGTCTTTTTCTCCTAAATCTATATTAGCTTTATTATATGTTGAAATTGGCTTTATTTTATTAAAATTTTTCAATTTCTCTAATTTATATTTACTTCCAAATTTCTTTAAAAACTTTTCTATTGTCCTTTGATTTTCTAGATGAGAGATAGTACAGGTGTAAAAAATAATCATTCCTCCTGTTTTTAAATACTTGCAGCAATTTATAAGTATGTTATAGGAATTATCAGCTAAGCGATGCAAATCTTCCAATTTTTTATTATATTTTACATCTGGATTTTTTGAAATTGTTCCAAATGCACTACATGGAGAATCTATAAAAATCTTATCAAATGATTCAATATAATCTTTTGGCCTATAGTCTTTTAAATTACAGCTTCTCATTTCTAAATAATCTGGCTTTGAAACATCAGCAATTAAAGTCATGACATTATTTATGCCCAACCTTTTTAGATTATCATCTAAAAGCTTCTGTTTCTTACTATTGATATCAACAGATACAATTTCTCCTTCATTACCCATAAGCTCCGCCATGTATGTTGTTTTACCACCTGGAGCAGAACATAAATCTAAAATTTTTTCACCCTTTTTTGGTCTGACAAAATATTTTACTGCAATTTGAGAAGAAAGATCCTGGATAGTAATAACACCTTCTTTGTAAAAATCTGTATTTTCAATATTCTGCACACTATCAGCAACAATAACATCTTCAAATAAACTCTTCTCCTTTTCAGTATAGTTAATGAATTCATCTGTTAGCTTACTGGTCCTTAAGTTAATTCCTTTTATACCTGAGAATTTTTTAATTAAATCTTTTTTTAAATTTTTTAATCTATTAATCCTTATAAAAAAAGATGGCTCTTTGTTTAATGCTAAACAAATTTTTTCTGTCTTTTTACTTCCATAATTTTCAGTCCAATACTTTACAATCCAGTAGGGATATGAATACTTTATGCTTATCTTCTTTAAATTATCTTTAATTAACTCATTTATTTTATTATCAATAAATAATTTTATACTATCAATTGAACTTATTTTTCTTAATAATGCATTAATAAATTTTGAAGATGGGTTTGATGTATTTTTTTTAGCTATCTCTACACTTTCATTAACCACCGAATAACTTGGTACCCTATCCATATATGCTAATTGATATACTCCCATTCTTAAAATATTTAATACAGAATAATCCATCCTTTCGGTAGGCTTACTTGAAAAAAGATCGATGCAGAAATCAATTTTTAATAAGTACCTTATAGTTCCTTTAATGATTTTACTCATAAATCTTTTATCTCTACTAGAAGGTTTAAAAATTAAAAATTTATTATTTATTATATTTTTTAGAGGATTTTTTGTCCTAAGATATTCATTTAATATGAAAAAAGCAACTTCTCTGGGACTGTTATTGCTAAGTGAGCCACTATTCAAATCTTTCACCAACTTTTATTTTATATCCGTTTAAAAAGTCCAAAAATGACATTTCATTCTTTCCAGATGGCTTCAAACATTCAATTCTGATAATCTCATTTTTATTACATCTTATTAAAATTCCTGATTTTTTATCTGCTGATATTACTGTTCCATTACCCCCATTGCTTTTGCTAAAATATTTTATTTCTTTATCATTGCAGAAGCTTGCCTTTAGTATTTTAATCCTTTTGCCGTTCAACGTTGAAAAAGAACCAGGTTTGGAACTAAACGCTCTTATTTTATTTACTATATTTATTGCACTATTATTCCAATCTAAATTTAAATCCTTTTTATCTATTAAATTTGTATAAGTTGCATTTTTATTATCCTGTGGCACAGGTTCCATACCTTTTTCTTCAATTAAATCCAGGACAGAAATAAGTAAAGGGCATCCAATTTTTATTAATTTTTTTTCAACCATATCTTTATTATCGCTACTGTTAATTATAAATTCATCTTGAATGTAAATATCGCCTTCATCCACTTTCTCGGTCATTCTAATAATACTAATTCCAGTTTTATTATCTCCATTAAGAATTGGACTTGTTATTGGTGATGGCCCTCTATATTTCGGAAGCAAAGAAGGATGTACATTGATACACCTGTTATAGCATAACTTTAATAAATCCTTTGGTATTATCATCCCAAAAGAAACTACAACTACGCAATTAAAATCTTTATCTTTAAGATAATTTATAAATTTAAAATCTAAAGTCTTTATTTGAAAAAAATCAATAACACTTTCAATTGCCCATTTCTTTACAGGGTTTGGAAGAAATTTTTTCCCCCTTCCCTTCCTCTTATCAATACCTGTTATAACTAAAGATATACTATGTTTTGATTCATAAATTTCTTTTAAAAACGGAACTGAAAAATCAGAAGAGCCGAAAAATAATATCTTCAATATGAAAATACCTCCAAACTACCAAAAAAATAAATAAACTTATTTATGTTTCACTCACTTTCCTATTTTAGATAACAATTCCCTCTTTGTTTCCTTATCGAGGTGGTCTATAAAAAGTATCCCATTTAAATGATCCACTTCGTGTTGAAAAATCCTTGAAAGCAGTCCCTCAGCCTCAAATACATTTTCATTCCCTTCAATATCCATTGCTTCTACCTTAATTTTTTTTGCTCTTCCAACATTATACCTATATGAACCTATACTTAGACAGCCTTCTTCATCTATAATTTGTTCATTATCTAAAATTTCGATTTCAGGATTAATGAAAGCCTTTATCTTTTCACTAAAATTTACAATAATCACCCTTTTTGATACTCCTATTTGAGGAGCAGCAAGACCTGCAGCAATAATTTCACTTTTTGTAATAGTATCTACCATATCCTCTACTAATTCTATTATTCTTTTATCAATTTCTTTTACTTCCTTGCTTTTTTCTCTCAATACCGGATCCCCTATTATTCTAATTTTTTTTACAGCCATAAATTCCTTCCAAAAGTTTTATAAAATCCATACTGGGTCCACGTCTATAATTATTTTATTGTTCTTACTCTCTTTAAAGTATTTTATTATCTTATTTATTCTTACACTAAATTTTTCTATTTCTTTGGTTTTTATCAATATATGCCATCTGTAAAATAAATTAATTTTATAGAATGGCGCAGGAGCAGGACCTAATATTTTATAATCAATTTTAATAATTTTTTCCAGTTCTGCAAATATTTTTTTTACATCCTTTTTTACATTCCCCTCATTCTTGCCAGATATAACAATGTTTATTAGATTCGAAAAGGGCGGATAAGATAGCTCTCTTCTATTTTCAAGTTCTGCTTCGTAAAAAATATTATAATCATCACTTAAAAAACTTTTTACTACATTACTTAGAGGATTGTATGTCTGAATAATTACCGTCCCCTGTTTTGACTTTCTACCAGCCCTTCCTGCTACTTGAGTTATCAATTGATATACCCTTTCATACATATGATAATCTGGTAATTCAAGCATATAATCACAATTAATAATACCAACCAGTGTTACGTCCCCTATATCTAAACCTTTTGCTACCATCTGAGTACCTATAAGAATTGCTCCTCCAGGAGAAATAAACTTTTTCAATATTTCCTCATGTGATTTTTTCTTTTTTGTAGAATCAGAATCTATTCTTAAAATTGGAATATTTTTAAATCTAAGCCTTAGTTTAGACTCAACCTTCTGAATTCCTGTTCCCTGTAAAAATATATTTTTTCCGCCGCATAATTTACAAACACCTGTAAATTTCTCTTCCTTGCCACAGTGATGACAAATTAGCTTGCGGCCATCTCTATGAAATTTATAAGATAAATTACATGATGGGCATTTTGGAACATTGCCGCAATCATTACATATGGCAAAATTGCTATATCCTCTTCTATTCATAAGTATAATTACTTTATCATTATTGTTAAGAGTTTTATTAATTTCTTTAAATAACTCACTAGTAATAACTGTATCATCCCTGTATTTATCTATTAGTTTTAAATCAATTACCTTTTTTACAATTGGATTTTTACTCTGAGCCCTTACAGGAACTTTTAAAAGCATGAAATTTTTATTATTTTCTGCCCTATACCTCATATTTACAGATGGTGTGGCACTGCCAAATACAACAGGTATATTTAATATTTTACCAATTTTTATAGCTACATCCTGAGTGTTGTACCTTATTGAAGAACCTTCTTTATAGGAAGTGTCGTGCTCTTCATCTATTATTATCACTCCCAATTCATTAATTGGAGTAAACAAAGCAGATCTTGTCCCAATTATGACGCTATATTTATTTTCCCAAATATCCAGCCATGTTTCATATCTTTCATTTATGCTCATATTTGAGTGGTATACAGCAACTTCATTCCCGAATTCAACTTTAAATCTTGAATATAGCTGGGGAGTAAGAATAATTTCAGGAGTTAGCACTAATGCTTTTTTATTTCTACTTAGAACTTCCCTGCATACGCTTGTATATATTTCTGTTTTACCGCTGCCAGTAACGCCTTCTATTAAAAAACAACCAAATATATTTTTATCAATTACTTTAACAATAGAATCCAGACATTTTTTCTGATAAATATTTAGAACTATTTTATGCTTTTTCTTGATACCATCATCCAAGATGTCATATTTAAAATCTCTTCTTATTCTTCTTTTACAAACTCTTATAATTTTTTTATTTAGTAAAGTTTTTATACTACTTAAGCTTGAAGCAGTGTCTTTAACCAGTACATCTCTGGGTACCTCATTATTTTTAACTAAATAATCAATAATCTTTTTTTGAGAATAACTCTTTTTCCAGTTTATTTTATCTTTTAATTCCAGATATTTATCTTTGTTCAATTTAAAATAAGACCTGTACTTTAACTCCATTTCTGGATTGGAAAGAATATTCTCAATTTTTTTTCTACCTCCTGTTGGTAAAAAAAGTTTAAATACCCTCCCGGCAGATTGCATATAGTATGAACTAATCCAATTTATAAGTTCTAATTTTTCTTTACTGAAAAATGGTTTGGAACTTATAACGTTATCTATAAATTTTATGTCTCTGCCTGGTAATTTAGAATGGTCTTTTATCTTAGATACATATCCAATTTCCATTCTTGATTTTAATGGGACAGAAACAATACTACCAACTTTTATAGAATTTTTTAATTTTAAGGGTACTATGTAGTCAAAAGCATGATCTACTTTGCGGGTTTTAATATCTAAATAAACCTCAGCAAATTGATTAATATTATTCATCTATAAATATTTTAAATTACTTCAGGCCTAATATACTCTTTATATCATTAACTTTATCTAGTTTCTCCCACGTAAAATCTCTATCATGTCTGCCAAAATGCCCATAAGAAGCAGTCTTTTTATATATTGGTCTTATTAAATCTAAATTCTTTATGATTGCACCGGGCCTCAAATCAAATATCTCTTCAACTGCCTTTTTTATTTTTCCAGTATCAACATTTTCAGTATTAAAAGTTTCTATCATTAATGAAACTGGATGAGCTACTCCTATCGCATATGCAATTTCTATCTCTAATCTATCAGCAGCTCCAGCTGCAACTAAATTTTTAGCTACATACCTTGCAGCATATGAAGCAGATCTATCAACCTTTGTAGGATCTTTTCCGGAAAAACATCCTCCTCCATGCCTTGCCATACCGCCATATGTATCAACAATAATTTTTCTTCCAGTTAGGCCAGTATCTCCCATTGGCCCACCTATAGTAAATTCACCTGTTGGATTAACAAATAATTTTAAATCTTTATTTAAATACTCTTCCGGTATAATTGGTTTTACTACAAATTCCTTTATATCAGGCATTATTTGTGTTTCTATATCAATCATTGGAGAATGCTGAGCTGATACAACTATCGTTTCTACTCTGATTGGTTTGCCATCTTCATATTTGACAGTAACCTGGCTTTTACCGTCTGGTCGAAGATAAGGAAGTATGCCTGCCTTTCTTACCTCAGATAATCTATGTGCTAATTTATGCGCTAGTTGTATTGGAAGAGGCATTAATTCAGGAGTTTCTTTACAAGCATAACCTATCATCATACCTTGATCACCAGCTCCAAGTTGGTCAATTTCATCCTCGTACCCATTCCCAGCTCTTGATTCATAAGATTTAGAAACACCCTGTGCTATATTTGGCGATTGTTTGCCAATAGAAACTAAAACACCACAGGTTTCACAATCAAAACCATATTTTGCTCGAGTATAACCTATGTCCTTTATAGTATTCCTGACAATACCTGGAATTTCTACATAAGTCTCTGTTGTTACTTCACCAGCAACAATTACAATCCCTGTTTTTAGCAATGTCTCAATAGCAACCCTGCAATTTGGATCATTAGCAATAATCTCATCCAATATTGCATCAGATATTTGATCTGCCATTTTGTCAGGATGACCTTCAGTTACTGATTCTGAAGTAAATACAAAATCTCCACCTTTTGACATAAAACCCTCCTATTTTGGAAAATATTAGTTAACATTAATCTTATTTATTTCACCCCATATTTTTCTAGCAATAATTCTTTTATTTTCTTTCTTCAATTTTTTTACACTGCCATCCTGCTTCAAAACGATAACTTCATTAAAATCACTTTCAAATCCAATATCATTCCTTGATATATCATTTGCGATTATTAAATCAATATCTTCACCGCTAAATTTATCTGCAATATTATTAATACTTATACCATCTTCAGCAGAAAAACCTACCAAGATTTGATTCTTGTTCTTTTTTGAAGCTAGTTCCTTTAATATATTTATATTCTCTTTAAATTTCAATTTTGATATTATATCATCATTTTTCTTTAGCTTATAATTAAATCTTTTCACGGGCACAACATCGCTAACTGCAGCAGCCATTATAATAACATCACTATTTTTATAATATTTTAACACTTGTTCTTTCATCTCTCTTGAGTCTTCCACAAAAATTACATCAACTCCATAAGGCAAAGATAAATTTTTATTTGCAGTAATGAGAAAAACTTTTTTCGCTCCCCTGAAGTATGCCTCTTCAGCTAAAGCAACTCCCATTTTTCCACTGGAAATATTTGAAATATATCTTACCCTATCAATATATTCTTTTGTTCCTCCTGCAGTTACAATTACTTTTTTTTCGTTAAGGTCATTACAGTACGACAACAAATTCCCTAATTTTTCTAAAATTATATCTTCATCTTCCATTTTTCCAAAACCTTCTTCCCCGCATGCCAATTTACCCTTTATTGGTCCTGTAAAAAAATAAGTTCCAATATTTTTCAATTTATCAATATTTTCTTGAATAATCGGGTTTAGATACATTCCTTCATTCATCGCAGGAGCAATCAATACAGGGCAATTAGAAGACAATATAGCGGTAGTTAAAAAATTATCACACACACCATAAGCTAATTTAGAAATAGTGTTTGCAGTACAAGGCGCTACCAGTACAATATCTATACTATGCGCAAGAGATATATGATATATTTTTTCCTCATTTTTAAATTGTTCCAGAATAGTTTTATTACCGCTAATTGAACTAAATGTTATTGGATTGATAAAATTTGCAGCATTTGGACTCATGACTGGAAATACTTCTGCCCCAAGCTTAACTAATTTGCTACAAATTCCTGCTGATTTATATGCAGCAATAGAACCTGTAATTCCCAGCATAATCTTTTTTTTAATAAAAGATATTTTTTTTTTAGCCATTTTTTTATAACTATTTAATTTTAATAATTATTCAGCACTATCCTTTCCAATCTTAGAGCTAATTTTACCTTCTTTCATTTCACTAAAGGCTATTTCCATGGGGTCATCAGTTTCAATATCAACTAGAGGGTGAATTACATTTATTCTCTCCATTTTCTTTCTGGCAGAAATATATTCTCCTAAATCCTTTGCTCTCTTAGATACAATTATACATAAAGAATATTTGCTGCCAGCACTCTCAATTAATTCTTCTACATCAGGTAATTCCATTTATTTAAACTCCTCCTTTTTGCAAATTCAAAACATATTTTAAATTTTGTAAAGCTTCATTATAATTATTATTAACAATTA
>JAUWCR010000166.1 GCA_030609215.1 Actinomycetes bacterium
GTATAGATATCTTATTTAAATCAGCAAGAAGTTTTATACTCTCTTCTATCCCAGCTAGAACACCCCACTTATATCCTTGAGGAAAATTCTTTAAAGATACTTCAGCTTTAACTACCGGATTTTTCTTCTTTACTTTTAATATTTCTTCAGTCCTTTTAAAATATATATCAGTTAATCTACCCTTTTTAATATCATCTTCACTGGCAATATGAAACATTGCATACTCCTTGGATCATAGTTAGATTATATTTATTTTCAGAACATCTTTCATATGCTCTAATGCATGTTTATGGTCCTTTAAATTTAACCCAATTACAGAATCTTTTACAACATCCACTTTATAACCCCTAAATACAGCACCAGCTGCTGTGTATAATATACATATGTTTGTAACACACCCGGTAACTACAAGTTTTTTAATTGATAATTTTCCCAATATTTCATCTAGATCAGTATTTAAAAAACCTGAAAATGTATTTTTTCTTACAATAATATCACTACCCTGAGGTTTTAAATCTTCAATTATTTTAGCCCCTTCAGTATTTTTTAGGGCATGAGGAGGAAACATTTTAAATTCCTTATCGTCTCTTTCGTGACAATCACAAACATATATAATTGTATATCTTTCTATTCTTGCTTTTTCTATTTCCCTCTTTATATTTTTTACAATCTTTTTAATTTTGGGTATCTGCAGTGGTGCTCCATCTAAAACAAAATCATTTAACATATCAATTATAATTAATGCTTTTTTTTCGTTCATATTCCTCATCTCTGATAGAAATTTCGAAAGAATAATTCTTACGCTTGATGCTACTATTTACTGCTGCTATATGATATTAAATGCTATATTTTTAATTGATTGTTTCTATAATAGTAAATATAAGTATAATAATACCATCTAAGAAGCAAATTTTGTAATAATTTAATTTTAAACAATATTTTAATTAATTTTTTTATTGTTTTTTTACTTCCTAATATATAGAATTACATAGGTATAAATGATTTATAAATAAATAATTACTTCTGGTGGTAAAAATGAAAATCAATATTACTAAATCTAGGATACTCTTTATTTTTAGCTCTATATTGGTAATAATATTTCTATTATTATCAATTACTTCCTGCACAAAGATAATACAACTGCATTTTGCGAAATATACAGATAATGAGGCTTTTCTTGTAAAAGAGCCAAGAAAAATTACAGTTAATGAAGAATTTCCTAAAAACATAGTTGAAGAACTAATAAAGGGTCCTAAGAGCAGCGATCTCTATCCAACTCTTCCTTCTAATGTTAAAGTTAACTCTGTAGTAATATCAGGTGAAACAGCGATTGTTGACTTCAGTAAAGAAATAATAACTAATTTTGAAGAAATACCTCACAGTTCCACTACTGAGACTCTGGCAATATATTCAATTGTAAATACACTTACTGAATTTGAAGAAATTAAAAAAGTTAAAATAACTATCGAAGGTAAAGAAAGTGGTGAAATTGAAGGCCTGTATGTAGAAGATTTCTGGGGTCATATTGGAATTTATGAAGAGTTTACAAGAAATGAAGATTTAATAGAAAAAACACAGTAAAAAAAGGGTATATAAACAATAATAATATGATACAAGATAATAGGGAACCAATTAACAGATATACTCTAAGACAAAAAATAAATGATATTGAATCTGCCTTTAAAAAAACACTTTCATTAAAAAAAAATAACCGCTCTATAGGCTGGTTATGTACTTATACTCCTGAAGAATTAATAACAGCAGGCGGATACAGACCGGTAAGAATATTTGGAAATAAAAAATACAATAATGCAGAAAGTTACTTTCCTATTAATTTCTGCCCATACCTTAAAGCAAGCTTGAGCAGTATCTTATCTGAAAGCAGCAATTTTGATGCAATTATATTTACAACGTCCTGTGATGGAATGAGAAGATTGTATGATACTGTAAATATCTATCTTCCTAAAATACCTTCATACATCCTGGATGTTCCAAGAATTAATAATAAAAGCTCTATAGATTTTTTTTCAAATAATTTAGGTGATTTGTCTGGATTTATTGAAAACTTGGAAGGGAAAAAAATAAATAATAATAATTTAAGGGATGCAATTGAACTTGTTAATTATAAGAGGAAACTTTTAAGAAAGTTTAGTAAAATTTTTAGTAAATCTTCGAATCTCATAGATATATCCACATATTATAGAGTAATGAAGTTATCTATGATTTCAGAACCGGATATTTTTATTGAAGATCTGGATAGATACATTAAATTAATTGAAAATACAAAAAAAATATATTTAAAGAACAACTCAGGAATACAAGTAAACTATGAAAACAAACCCAACGTAATGATTATAGGCAATTTTATAAATGAAGAAAAATTATGGGATATGCTATCTTCACTAGGTTGTAAATTAACCACTGATGACTTCTGTACTTCAAGCAGATATTTTGAAAAACAAATTAAACTTGATACTAATTCTGGATTACTCAATTCTATAGCATATAGATATATTAATAAACCACAATGCATGAGGATGTCTGATTTAGGATCAAAATTAAAAGAGATAGAAAATAAAATAAAAACAAATAATATTAAAGGAGTAATTTATATAAGCTTAAAATTCTGTGATACAATGCTTTATTGTTTTCCACTATTGAAGCAGAGATTAAATGAATTTAATATTCCAACTCTATATTTAGAAATTGAATACAATAATTTCTCAGAAGGACAGGTTAAAACCAGGACCCAGGCTTTCCTTGAGATGCTATAAATATTATTGTAAAAACTATTTTTCTATAAAATTAAAAAGTATAAAAAAGTAAAATATAATCATAAAAATACACAAATGATAATGCATATAATAAAATGAGTATTAAAGATAGACTAAAAACTGGAATACAAAAAAATTTAAACCAAAAATACTTAAAACGTCTATTAAGTATTGTTTCAAAAAAGCCGGTACTTTATTTATATGGAAGCACCTTTTCTTCTGTGTCTGATAAATACTTAAATATTTTTACTATAGAGAGTATGAGGAACGCTTTTTTAGGCAAACATCCAGTTGGTTACGGGTCCCTATTTTTGCCATACGAGATGTTCTATTCATTAGGAATTACACCACTCCTTCCAGAGGTTATGGCTGGATTCACAGCAGGCCTTGGATTAGCAGATCAGACTCTAAAAAAAGCCTCATCAAACTGGTACTCACAGGATTTATGTACATTTCATAGAAGTGCACCCGGAGCAGTCGAGCTTAATTTATTCCCCAAACCAGATTTTATTTTATGTACTAATTTAGCCTGTGACGCTGCCCAAAAATCTTTCTTTATTTACTCAAAAAATTATAATATCCAAAATAATTTCTACCTAATTGATGTTCCGTATTATTATACTCCTAAGTCCCTGTCATACTTATCCAAACAACTTAAAAATATCAGCATAGATATCAGCAGTAAATTAGGCAAAAAAATTGACATGGATAAATTCAGAGAGACTATAAAATTATCAAATGAGTTTAGAAAATGGGCAATTAAGGTAAACAATATAAGAA
>JAUWCR010000014.1 GCA_030609215.1 Actinomycetes bacterium
TTCTTCAAGCACTTCCAGTTTCACTTTTGCTTTATTATTACCATACAACTCCAGGTAATCTTCATCCAACCCTATTGATTCTGCTATTTCTTTGATGTGCTTTATTTTTGCAGCTTGAGCAATCTCTATATCACTTTTCAAGACAATTCCCCTTTCACTCTCTTATTGATTATTTCAATAAATTAAAAATATATAATAAAATCTTGTTATAATATACAAGATGTAGCATTTATGCAACATAATTTTTTAAAAATTTTGGTACTTCACCTGCTTCTCTTGGGCCCACTGTAATTTTCCATTTTCCATCTAATTCATCTTCCAGCTCACCCTGGAGCTGAGCTACATATCCAGGTATCACAATTTCTTTCGTTTTAACTTTATCTGCTATTCCACTCTTATTAATAAACTGAGCAATTAATTCAGGAACAAACTTACCAGCAGCCCATGCTGTAAGTACTGATTGACCTTCAACATCCATAACAAGTAACCACGAAGGAACCTTGCTGCCCTCAATTTCTCCCGAGATTATAAAATAGGTAAGAGAAAAATTAGTTGTAATCAATACAGGTGAATTTTCATCTGGACTGCCAATTTCATATATCTTTTGTTCTACCTGCATTGGTTTTCTTGGGTCTGTATATATATTTTGTCTATACACCAAAAGCGGGTATACACTTTGCGGCTTAGCATTTGATAGTACTATAATAGAACCATATTTTGCTACAAATATAGAAGCTATTAATGTTTCTTTTAAAGGATCATCTGTAATTTCATTGGGAAAAACTATAGTAGGATAACCAAATAATCTATCTTTCTTTTTAATAGCTGCTCTCCTTAATGTTAATTGATTGAAAAAATCGCTTTTAAGATCTCTTTTTCCAATATCAATAACCAGATTTTTAATACCTTCCTTTCGCATTTTTTCAGTCATTGCTGCTATATCCTCAAATGATTCTCCTCTAATTACTATTGGACAGCCTGTTTCCTTGCTTAATGAAATAAATTTATCTATATTATCTTTTGTAGCAGTATGAATAAGTGGTTTCCTGTCTTTATACTCAGTTGCAGCAGCCATTAAAGTATCAGGATCTGAAGAAATAAATATTAAAGGCTTCTTAGTAATAGAAGCAATTTTTTCAACTGCCCCTAAAAAAATATTTTTATCCCCAGATTTATTTTTAATACAGATTGCATCCAGCTCCAGTGTTTGACCAACTCTTTCATACTTTAAATCATTTACATTTTTTACTATTTCTTCTACTTTTGCTGGATCAGTATCATCATCTACGGACACTGCGAAAGCATTTTGATTAACAAAAGTTCTGTCATGTCGAAACATTACAGTTTCTTCACCAACTATAAAAGAATTATCCTCTGTACCTACCTGTACCTTAAGTATTGGCGGTTGTGCAGCTTCCGAGAGAGCTTCTTTTACTTCTTCGGAAACATGAGGACATTTTGCCAGTTCTACTTTTCCAGCTACAAGCTGCATTGCAAAAGCAAGACAGGTGGGAAATCCACAATCCTTGCAATTAGTTTTTGGCAGTTTCTTAAATATCTCTAGGCCGCTTAATGCCATTCTCCCCCCTATTTATAATTAATTTAATATTTGCCTACATCATTGGTTCCATCTCTAAAACAGGATGCTTAACCTTTTGTATCCATTCAAGAACCTGTTCTTCAGTTTGTGCATCTTCGTCAGTTGCAATTTTATCAATAAAACCAGGTATTCCCATTTCTTCTGCACGTTCTTCCAGGTGATCCCTTATTTCCTCTTTTAACTCTTTTGGCATCCAGACAAGCCTCTTTAGCCCTCCGTCGGCACTAATAAATTTTTTTGAAGCAATAAAGAATTTACTAATACCTATAAAACCTGGGGTTTGTATTCCTCCGCCTACCATACCGGCAACCGTGGAAAATTTCATGCCACAGGGCGTTTCTAATACATGTTCTCTATTTACAGCCATAATACCGCTAGTTGAAGGAAGTATTGTCACTATTACCTCAAAACAACCGCAGGAAGTCATAGGGTTTTCCATCATAGAATAAGCTGAAAATGATTCCAGTGTCTGGTTGGAAGATTTGTAAACAAAATCATTTACTCCTTTCCACACACCTAACTTTTCATCTAATGTTTCACCTTTCTTTATTGGCTGATTAGGTCCTGTTGGGTTAATCTCATATGCAGCCTTGCAATCCAGCCAGTTATATGCTCCGCATAGTCCCGGTCTTTCTGGTGATACTGCACATACATGGTTTGGAGCAAATGATTGACACAGGGTGCATGAATAATAAGTATCTACTGATTCATCAGTTAAAGCACCGAGTCTTTCATCTCTAGCTCTAAAGGCTTCCTTAGCCCTCTTCTTAAGTTCTGCGACATCTTCAAGATTTGTATAAATCTTTATCTGGATTTTATCCATAATGTTGCCAAAATCTGTGTGCATTTTTGCATGGAGCGCTATTCCAAGATGTTTTATTTTAAATCCATTCTTAACAGCATCTTTACTGAACCTCATCCATATTATATCTCTCTGGCCCATATGGAATATTCCACTTGCATAATTTGCAAAATAATGGATCTGCCTTTCCATAACCGGTTCAAAATCACTTTGCATCTTTCTACCAGTAACTATTGCCTCTATGCCAAGAGGAATTGCACTTCCTTCTTTTACATCATCAATCTCTGGCCCAAATACTTCCACTTTACCATCCTCAACTTCTGAAGCATCTGCCATATGAAGAAACTCTACAGCCTCACTCCTATTGCCGCCAAATTCAACATACATATTTTCTTTCCTAACTCTTTCTCCTTCAAATGCAGCTCCAAAAGCAACTGGCACATCAACTTTGTCTATAGTAATTTTAAGCCCTCTTACTTCTATGGCTTTAGCAACAATTTCCTCATCAGAAATATTAGAAACAACATGCTCGTAAGTACATACGCCTCTTGGAAGAACCTCAGGTATGTCCGTATTTGCAATGGTTGGGAAACCAAAGTTAATTGCACCAGCAGCATTTGCATATTTTTCATCATCAACCTTACCTAACGCCAGAACAAATGCAAACACTCTGTCTTTATTATAATAAAGCATTTTACGGTATTCCCCCCCCTGAACACCTCCAAAACTTAAAGCTACCCTGGCAGAAAAACCTGCAGCATGCACTGTAGATGTTACATCCTTACCAAACGGAATAAGCCTTGTATCCCAGCCCAATTCAATTCCCTCTTCTGCTAATTGTTCAGCCATAGATTTTCCATCTGTTGAAGCACTCATAAATACATATATACTTTTTTCCTGCAGTTCCCTTGCAATTTTAACTGCAGTTTTATTATCCTTGCATGCACCAACACATGCAGCAAACCCTGGAGCTGTTCCATCTACAAACTCAATGCCCCTTTCTCTTAAAATAACATCATCAGCTGCACCAAGCCATATACCATCAACAGGGTTTGGACCATCTATATACTTTATTGCTTCTATTATTTCTTCAGCCCAAAGAGTGGCAATACCTGCGTCCAGGCCCCAGCCTAGATACGGCAGCCATACTTTTTTTGAAGGGACAGGCGGAAGTAATTTTTTTACTTCCTCCATAACTTTTTCTGCATCTGATAGTTTCTCAACTTTCATCCCGGTCATACTATATATAACAGGTAGAAAGTATCCAGTATTCGGTAATTCTAATTTTTGGTCAGGTCCATGTTTTTTTAAACAATCCTTCAGTGATTTCTCTGCTCGTTCTACAATCTTGTAAGCACCTTTTATAGCACCAGTTATAATTATCTTAGACATTTTATAAAGACCTCCTTGCTTCCATATCTAATAGAACTCTTTCCTTTTTAACATCTATTTTCAATGCTTTTCTTTTAGCCTGTATAACATCTATAACTTTATTTAATAATTCATCTACATCAGCAATATATTCAAGTTGTCCTCCACACTTTTCCTGCCAGCCTTTTGTCATTAATTCCTTTACTTCACTGCTTGATTCTACAGGTATAGGTTCCCCGCAAAATGCAACGTATACACCTGATGCTGTGCAATATGTTCCAATTGAGATTGCCTTCTCACTCATCCATTCAGGTGCAATTCCAGCTACAGGAAGATCGCTTATATCTTCTCCCAGCCCGCCTTCTTCCACAACTTCTGATAAAACTGTAAGTATCCTTGAATTATCTACACAGGAACCTACATGAAGCACAGGAGGTATACCTCCTGTTTCACAAATTGACCTCAATCCTTCACCAGCATATTCCATAGCCTCCGGTATCATTAACCCGCATTTAGCTGTAGAAATTGCCGCACATCCTGTCACGGCAACTAGATAATCTCTCTTAATAAGTTCCTTTGTTAAATAATTATGGTATTTATCATGAGTTACTCTCGCATTATTACAACCAACTATTGCTACTACACCCTGAATCCTTCCATCAATAATTGCATCATTTAGTGGCCTGAAGGATTCTCTAAACCTCCCGCCAAGCGCATATTTAATATATTCATGAGAAAATCCAGCTACCATATCTGACGTAATATCTGGTATACATAATTTTTCTTTCCTATTTTTAAAATTATCTATTGCCATTTTAATAATTTCTCTTGCCAGCTCCAGTCCATTATTATCCTGAAATTCCATATGGGTTGCTCCTGATATCTTACACTTAGGTGAACACGTAATAAGTTTAGTATGATACTCTTTAGTAACTTCTCCCAGTGCCTGCATAATACATTGTATGTCTACAATCATAAGTTCCACTGCACCAGTCATTATTGCCATTTCCTGGGAGAGAAAATTACCAATAGGTGCTATTCCCTGGCGCATTAACATCTCATTTGCTGTACAGCAAATACCAACTACATTTATACTCTTAGCGCCTTTAGTTTTTGCATATTCAATCAGTTCCTTGTCATCTGCAAGTCCTACAATTATTTCAGATAATGTTGGCTCATGACCATGAATAACAATATTTACTTCATCTTTTGCCAGCATTCCTAAATTAGCCTTAGCACACACTGCCCTTGGAGTTCCAAACAAAATATCACTAATCTCTGTACCAATCATAGAGCCTCCCCAGCCATCAGATAATGCAGTTCTCAAGCATGCATCAAGTATATGTTCAGCATGCTGATCTACTCCTACGTGTGTTCTGTGCATTATTTCAACTACTTCCCTGTCTATACCTCTGGGAATGATCTTACTCTTCTTCCATACATCCTGCCTCTTTTTAGGAGCCATCTTTATTAAGTCTATTTCCCCATGCTGCTGACCAAATAGTGAAAGCGCCTTATCAGCAGTTTCTTTAGCTATTTCTTTTATATCCCGATCGTCTATTTTAACTCCGATATTTTTAGCAAATTTCAGCAGCTTTAACTCATCCTTAATTTCAACACCTGGAGCCTTATCTTCAGCTACAAGGCCCAGCATATGTGCCATATCTCTTCCATGATCAGAATGAGCAGAAGCACCTGCTGCAACATGACGTGCAAAATTCCTGGCAGCTATAGTAGATAAAGTTGCTCCGCAAAGACCTGTTTTACCTTCTCTAACTCTGCATGGCCCCATTGAACAATTTTTACAGCAAATACCTGATATTCCAGACCCAATAGGACATGGCTTCATGGATTGTGCGCGATCAAACACAGTAGATACTTCTTTGTCAGTATTTTCAATTACATAACAAACTGCTTCATCCACACTTATTTCACTGATCTCTCTTTTACCTTTATTTTTCTTTTTATCTTCAGCCATTATTTTAATTGCACCATCCTTTATAAATTATCTATTATAGTAATTCCTTTATTATTTCTTTTATTAAGCTTACTGCTTTTGGATGTCTCATAGTTATAATATTTGAACCAGAGGCGAGCATACACATAACTGAAATTGTTTCCCAGTTTATACCTCTTTCTTCCAGGTCTCCCCACTCTGGATATTCTTTTTCACTTTCTTTTACCTCTTTTACTTTCCATACTTCACTTGCAATATTATTAATAATAGGCATCTGTGTCATTTTATCATTTTGAATAAGAGCAGCAATTTTTAACCTTTCCATTGCAGAAAAACAATACTCAATACCATAACCTACTCCTGAACTTGATGGGTCCATTGCTATCCTGTCTGGTGACAAGCCTAATTGAGTAAGCAGTATGTTTAGCTGTTTAGCAATATTCACATCAAGTGGATTTAATGCAATAACATTATTATTATAGCCCATAGCTGCTGCAGCAAGTGTTTTGTAATTATCTTCTTCCACCCATCCCATTAAAATATTAGAATCAGCACTTTTTTCAGATACTTTCTTCATAACCTCTGCAATTTTTTCCATTGGTCCATCGCCATACAAAATAAGGGGTTTATCTATAGATTCCCTTACCTTATTTACAAGTTCTGCAGCATCTTCAGGAGAAGTATTTCCAGCATCAGGATTAGTACTTGCAAGATGCAGACAAATTGCTTCAGCACCAAATTCACTAATACATTTTTGTGACCATTTAACTGGGTCATCCCACACATCGCTGTAATATTTGGCTAAACTCTCTGGCCAGCCTGAAGGTTTTATATCAAAAACATCCATTGCGATTATCGGTTTGTTTGGTAATTCACCTTCAAAACCATAAAAAGGCAGAGATGCTTCGCCGCCAATTAAAATCTCTGATTTGTCTTTGCCAAGCTTTACTGTATTTATCTTTCCTGTATATTCATTTTTAGGAATTTGAAAGCCCAATATTTCTCCCCCCACCCCTTCTTTTAATTTCTTGATTCTATTGCTAAAATATAGTAAATAATAATTTTTACCATTGTAACACCTTTGTAAAAAAACTTCAGTCTATTTTTTGGATTTTTCTATTGAAATTTTTTCAAAATCCTCCTTTAGCTTAATTTACAAATTCAGATTTTCTACAATTTTTTTAACTTGCTTCAATGCTATGCTATCATCTGGAATATTGAATATTGTTTTTCCGGAAATATCCATTTCGTAAATAATTTTATCTGCTTTTACACATTCTAATATATCAAAACCACTCTCCCCTATATTTTTCTTCAGCTTAGCATCTAATTTATTATTAACACGATCAATAATTAAAAATATTTTTTCAACCTTTAACTTTAATTCTTTAGCTAAATCCCTGATGCGAGTAGCAGTAAGAATTCCCTTCGGTGATGGATCGGAAATTATAAGGAGATATTTTAAATCCTGGGTAGTCCTCCGGCTAAGATGTTCCATTCCTGCTTCATTATCCATCACAACATACCTATAATTATCCTGTAGAATATCTATATACCTTCTAAAAAGGTCATTTGCATAACAGTAGCAGCCAGAACCTTCACCTCTTCCCATAGCAAGCAAATCAAAACCCTTATTCTCTACAAGCGCTTGGTGAATGTTCATTTCTACTACCTGATTTTTGTACAGTCCTTTAGACATTCGTGGTGCTTCTTTTTTAAAATCCTCTCTTATCATACCTACGGTCTTTGTAATTTTAACTCCTAATAATTCATTAAGATTTGAATTAGGATCAGCATCTAATGCTAAGATAGGTCCTTTATTTGCATCCATTAAACTTCTTATAATCAAACTGCAGATTGTAGTTTTACCAGTTCCGCCCTTCCCAGCAACAGCTATGCTTATACTCATCTATACAAATTCACCTTCTTTAATTATATTATCCTGAATTTTCATACTATCATTTTAATTTATTACTCATCGAATACATTAGCTCTTCCACGGTAGGAAACTCCCTTAAATCTGTGAATGGGAAAAATAATCCTGCAACATATCTATCCATAAATCTCATATTTACACTAAGTTCTATATATGTAATTTTACCTGCAATTTCTTCAGCTTGCCTGTATTTTTCTATTGAGAGTAAACTTAAATAGGCTCCTGTTACTGACGTGTTTCCTAAAAAATAGTATTTATTAATATTAATATCAGGAAGCATTCCAATTACAATCGCATTTTGTACATTAAGATTTTTACCAAGGCCTCCTGCAATATAAATTTTTTCTATATCACTTACTTCCAGATCAACTTCTTCGAGCAATGTTTTAATACCAGCATAAACTGCAGCCTTCGCTCTCATTAAATTGTCAACATCCACTTCACTTATATATATATCTTTCCCAGTAGTGCTATCTTTGCCATTTACCAATACATACCTACAATCTTTATCCACACACCTTAAATATTTATTTCCTATATCTTTATTAAATCTTCCCTTTCTATCTATAACCCCTTTAAGATACATCTCTCCAATTATATCCAACAAACCTGAACCACAGATTCCATGAGGTTTTCCTCCGCCAATTACATCTACATGACATTTGAAAGTTTCCTGATCTATCCAAACTTTTTCAATTGCACCATCAATTGCCCTTATTCCGCATTTTACTCCGCCTCCCTCAAAAGCAGGGCCCGCAGAGCAGGAACAGCCCATCATCCAATCAGAATTCCCCACAACTAATTCTCCATTAGTACCCAGGTCTATAAATAAAGTCAAATCTTCTCTTGTTGATACACCTGTTGCTAAAACCCCCGAGGTGATATCACCCCCAAGATAACTTGCTACTCCCTGTATATTATATATAAAAGCATTTTTAATATGTTTTATTCCAACTTCCTCGGCTGTTGAGCTTGAGAATTTATTAGCTACAGTAACATAAGGTTCTTCTCTAATATACTTTGGGGGTACACCATAAAAAAGATGCATCATAGTTGCATTACCTGCAACAACCATGGAAACAATATTGTCAGCATTTACATGAGAATTTAGCAGCAATTTCCATATTAAATTATTAATCGAATCAATTATCACTTCCCTTAACTTTTCAAGCCCGCCTTCTTTGATAGAATAAACAATTCTATTAATAATATCTTCACCAAACTTAATTTGTGGATTATATTCCGATGCTGAACCAATAATTTTTCCATTTTCTAAATCAACCAGATACATAGCCAGTGTTGTAGTACCTATATCTAATGCAATACCATAGCATTTCTTAGGAGTGCTGCCAGGATAAATATCTATTAGAATCATATTTTCCTTATCAACCGTTACAGTTACTTTCCAACTCTTGCTCCTTAATATTTCGGGTAGCTTTCTTATCAAGTGAAGAGGAATCATACAATCAGATACACCTAAATTTTCACTTATACTTTTTTTAAGCCTATATAAATCACTTGTCCCGTAACTTAATGAAGGTTTCTCAACATCTATTGTTTCCTTTACTATCCATGGTTTTATTTCAACTGAAGAAAGTTCACTCTGGCAGATGCCTGCATAGACTTTAGACGGTTCTTTTGCAGATTCACCTTTTTTTATTTTGGTCCTGCCTTTTTTTTGTTCTGGAATCAATACTGCTAAATCACTCAGTACCTTACTCTGGCATGATAGTATAAATCCTTCTTTTTTTTCTCTGTTTGTTATAAACTTGGAATCTCTTGAATCTGTATTTCCTTCTTTCAGCTGTACCTTACACCTGCCGCATGTACCTACACCGCCACAGGACGAACCAATATCCAGACCACAATCTAAAATAGCCTGCCTTAGGTTATAATTAGGAGTGACCTTGATGGTTTTTCCACTGGGAAGAAACTTAATAAAAAATTTTTCCTGCTTCACCATTATTTATATTAAAACCCAAAAAAATTAAGAAAAAATATCAGTATAATATTAAGATCAACATTCCAACCCTAAATAAACTTAAAGAATTATATTATATAATAATTTAAAAATCAAAATTGCTGTTAAATAATGCCGAGAATATATTAAATGATGAAAAATTTATATACAAATTACATTTATATAGCAATATTCCAATGAAATTATTAAATATAATCTAATTTTTATAGTCCAATTTGCCTTTTTTTACAAGATTTTTTATTATTAATAAAATTTCGCTTTAAATATTAAAAGTATAACACCTGCAAGTATGAATAATATTTTTAAGCCATATGTAAAATTGCCTAAGAGCGTCTATATCTTATTTATATCAAGAATTATTATCTGTATCGGCAGTTTCGTCTATCCCTTTGTTACAATGCTCCTTACCGTAAAGTTAGGCTACAATGAAAGAGTGTCAGGTATTCTACTAACCATAATAATAGCATCTGGCGGCTTGGGACTTCTTTTGGGAGGAAAATTATCTGATAAATTTGGCAGAAAAAAAATCATTATTTTGTTTAATTTATTAAGTGCATTTGCATTTATAATATGTGCTTTTACCAGCACTTCACCTTTAGTTCCTTATATTATCCTCATCGCAAACTTCTTTAGCATGGGACAACTTCCTGCAATTAACGCAATGATAACTGATATAACAGATAAAGAAACCAGAAAAAATGCATTCTCACTAATTTATCTGGGCACTAACATTGGTATTGCCATATCTCCAATTATTGCAGGATTTCTTTTTAATAACTATTTTACTCTTATTTTCCTTTTAGATGCTATTACTACTATACTTGCATTAATTCCAATAATTTTATTTGTAAAAGAAACGCTCCCATCAAAAGATGAAATGATAAAACCAGATATTGAGGACTTAGAGAAAGCCGAGAAAAGAAATGTCTTTGTTATTCTTTTTAAAAAACCAGTTCTTGTAATCTTTGCATTTGTATCCATAATTTATTCTATGGTATATGCACAATATTCTTTTGGATTACCAATTTACGTGAATGACATTTTTAGCACTAAGGGCCCAGTTGTTTACGGCACAATAATGTCTGTAAATGCTATAGTAGTCGTAACTACAACATTATTCCTTATAGCATCTATGAAAAAAATAAAGCCAATTATAAATATTGGCATATCTGGATTGCTTTATGCAATTGGATTTGGCGTTATCTTTTTCTCAAAACTATATTATTTATTAATAATTTCTACCATTATCTGGACACTTGGGGAAATAATTAACACTGTAAACACGAGTGTTTTTATTGCAAACCACTCTCCTGTGTCCCATCGGGGTAGGTTTAATGCAATAATTACTTTTATAACCCAGTCAGGTTTTGCTATAAGTCCACTGCTCTTTGGTATTTTTATCAAACATTATGGTGCTAGAAGTATATGGCCGCTTATCTTTTTGTTGGCAATTTTTGCATCTCTTATAATGTTTGGTTTAGGTTTATTTGAGAAAGCAAGGAAAAGAAAGCTTTGTAATAATTCACTGGAAAAATAAAATTTCTATTCCTCACCAACATTAATACTCACGCTTATTTCACCTTCAAATTCAGTTATAGTAAAATATAAGGCATACACAGATGTATTAGCTCTTATGCTATAAAAAAACCCATCCTCATTAGAATCAGATACTTCACTTACTATTTCCCAACCTGGAGATAATTTACTCTTATACCAATTAAATAGTTCAAGGCTTGAACCCTTTTTATACATAGCACTTACCAGGAATGCTTTCTCGCCTTCCTGAGTAAAGATATTGGAAGATATTATCTCCAAATCTGGATGAATCGGGACTTCCGATGGCCAGT